>JBIKWL010000134.1:0-14415 GCA_044356335.1 Candidatus Sericytochromatia bacterium | reverse complement strand
TTTCGCTTTGCTCGGGCGATTCCGGTTTGCTATCTTCTTCGTCAGCCATGGGTCCCTCTGCTTATTTTAAAAACTGCCAGTTTACACGGACTTTGATCTAGATTATAACATACTTCCCACCCCCCCAATTCAAGTTGGCATGAGGGCCAGAATTAAGGTAAAATGAGGTTTGTCTGCTAAAGTAAGGGCGTCAAAAAAAGCGTCGAAAAAAGCGTCAAAAAAAGCTTTAAGAAAACCTTGAAGAAAAGCTTCAAAAAAAGACCTTCAACCCCCAAAATCAAGCAGCCAAAAAACGGCGATCAAGAAACGTCGCCTGAAACCCCCGAAACAGGTAGCTATGCTCGAACAAAAAGAAAAGAATCTGGAAACCCTCTTGCCTGCTGATTTGCCTGCTGAAGAGAGTTCATCCGCGATCGTGACCGCCGAATACAACGCCGCTGATATCCAAGTTTTGGAAGGTCTTGAGCCCGTCCGCAAACGCCCAGGCATGTATATTGGCAGCACTGGAGAAACAGGGCTTCACCACCTCGTCTACGAAGTTGTGGATAACTCGATCGATGAAGCGATGGCCGGGCATTGTACAGATATCGCGATCACGTTGCAAGCCGATGGCTGTGTGATGGTCGAAGACAACGGCCGAGGCATTCCTGTCGACATCGTACAAAAAACGGGGAAATCAGCACTTGAAACTGTTATGACCGTTTTACACGCTGGCGGCAAATTTGGCGAAGGCGGCTATAAAGTTTCGGGTGGTTTGCACGGCGTCGGGATCTCGGTCGTCAACGCCCTGAGTGAATTTTGCGAAGTTCACGTCAAACGCAACGGTAACGTCTATTTCCAACGCTTTGAGCGGGGAATTGCCCAGGGAGAAATTGCCCTCATTCAAGAAGGCATCGAAGGCACAGGCACCACTGTTCGCTTTTTACCCGATGGTCAGATCATGGAGACCCTCGAATTCAAACCCGAAATCCTCTCGAAGCGTTTTCAAGAACTGGCCTTCCTCAATAAAGGCATTACAATCAGCTTTACCGCAATCAAAAAAGATCCCGAAACTGGCGAAGAGCAAACACAGCGCGAAGTCTTTCACCACACAGGTGGTGTCATTGACTTCGTCATGCACCTGAACGAAAGCAAAGAAGCGCTTTACCCTCAACCCCTGTATATTCACGGTGAAAAAGACAAGGTTATTGTTGAAGTTGCCATTCAGCACAGCACAGCATACACCGAAAATGTGCAGAGCTTCGTCAATAGCATCAACACCATCCAAGGTGGCACCCATGTTACGGGCTTCAGATCGGCATTGACGCGTATCATCAACGAATATGCCCGCCGTGTCAATTTGCTTAAAGAGGGCGAGGAAAATCTGACCGGCGATGATACCCGTGAAGGCTTAACGGCAATCATCAATGTCAAAATTCCCGACCCCCAATTCGAAGGCCAAACCAAAGCCAAACTTGGCAATACCGAAGCCCGCAGTGCTGTTGAGCAGGTGATGGCTGAGGGGCTCTTGGATTATATGGATCGCAACCCCAACGAAGCCAAATTATTGGTCACCAAGGCACTCGATGCCTGTCGGGCCCGTTTGGCAGCCAAAAAAGCCCGTGAATTGGTAAGGCGCAAATCCGTTTTGGAATCGACCACTTTGCCAGGTAAATTGGCTGACTGCAGCGAAAAAGATCCTGCCAATAGCGAGTTATTCCTGGTCGAAGGCGATTCAGCCGGTGGTTCTGCCAAACAGGGCCGCGACCGACACTTTCAAGCAATTTTGCCCTTACGCGGTAAAATCCTGAATATTGAAAAAGCCCGCGAAGACAAGATTTACGGCAATAACGAAATTCAGGCAATTCTGGTTGCAACCGGCATAGCAGCAGCCAAAGATGCGGCAGAAAATGCCCGCAACGGCAGCGAAGAAGACGATGAGAGCCGTGAAATGGCTTTTGATGTGAGCAAATTGCGCTACCACAAAATTATCATCATGACCGACGCCGACGTCGATGGCGCACATATCCGCACCCTGTTGCTGACCTTTTTCTATCGCTTTGCCCGTCCACTTGTCGATCAGGGCTTTGTCTATGTCGCCCAGCCCCCGCTGTTTAAAGTGGAAGTGGGTCAGAAAGTCAAATATGTCTACAATGAGCGCGAGCTCAATGAGTATTTGGCTGAGGTCAAACGCAAAAACGTTTCGGTCTCCCGCTTTAAAGGTCTCGGCGAAATGATGCCCGACCAGCTTTGGGACACCGCTATGGATCCAGCAAAACGTACCCTGCTCCAGGTCAAGGTAGACGATGCAGTAGAAGCCGATCGGATCTTTACAATTTTGATGGGCAGCAAAGTTGAAACCCGTCGCGAATTTATTGAAAAATACGCCCGCGAAGTGAAAAACCTGGACGTTTAACCCAGCTTTACTTACTTAATTTTTTATTTACAAAATTATCCCCTGAAGTCAGAAAGATCTGTCCCAGGGGATTTTTTCATTTGGGCAATTGGGTGTAATAAAAGCAGCTTAAGTTTGAGAGAATGCTGAAAAAGGTAATCAGGCTGGAGATTTAGAAGGGTTAAACAAATGAAAGGTTAAACAAAACAGGAGCTGAAAGGGTGTTTATTAACTCAAGATTAATCACTAAGCTGAGATTAAGGGATTTAAATTTATCTGAACCAATAATTGTAATTGCCGACAGCCCGACTCTGAACCGCTGTGGGGCGGATATCAATCTGGTCTGTCGCGGTTCCCACCATGGATGCAATTGGCTTTGCGACCGTTGCAATCGCCGCCACCGGGGGCACAAACATACCCACCAGGCCGAGAATGGTGCCCATATCGCGGATGAACGAACCAAACTGTTTGGCGAAAACCTTGCCTTCACTGGGCGGCGTGTAGTATCTGGCTGAAGTCAAAACGGAGCTTTGACGAAAGGTATCCCGAGGCATTCCCGCAATAGCATTGGGGTTATAACTGGCCCGGTACCTTCTTGCCATCTCATCGACGACCGAGTACTGTGAATAGGCGTAATTGGCCCTGATAGTAGGTGAGTGGTTGGTTATCATAAGAATAAATATAAACCTTTCATAGTTATCTTATCTTAACCAAAGCCCCGATCCTTGTCAGCCGTTATTTAAGCAACGGCAAACACACGGTTAAATAAAGGTTAATTTTAAAGCTATGTTAATCTTGGGATTGGACACGACACAGCCCACACTTCAAATCGCTCTGCTCGGAGAGAGCCAAAAATTCTTCGTTGGCGAGCAGTTTGCCAACAAGATGGAATCCTTGCCTGGCGTGCTTAAGCGCCTATTCGAAAGTTATGACTTGCAGCCCCAAGCGCTCACCGCGATCGGTATAATTAGCGGTCCAGGAAATTACACAGGCATTCGCGCAGGTATGATGGTGGTTAAAACTTTAACCTATCGTTATCAGATCCCCCTCTATGGAATGAGCAAATTGGAAGCAGCTTTATACAGCCTGCGCAGTCTCAATACGCCCCTCAGCCCGATCTTTAATGTTCGTCAGAGCCAAATCTACACAGGTCTTGGGCAATGGAAAGCAGGACAAGCCTGTTATCTGGTTGAGCCTTGCAGCAAGAGCTTGCCCGATTGGCTCAAGCAATTGGACGAACAAGGGTTATCAGCCTTGCTCTGCCGTGCCGAGCCGTTTGAGGGTGAATGGGAAAGTGACAGGACCTGGCTGCCCTTGGGAAATCTGGCGGGTGCCGTCGCAGCCTGGACCCAGGAGCAACTCAAAGGGGGACATCCTCCCGAAAACGAAGTTGCGCCCTTTTACATTCGGCCAGCAGTGCAGACAGGAACTGCGCAGGTGATCCCAGCCAAAGCAAACCCGAATTGATTTGGCCTGTTTATTAAAAGGGGGCGCATTGGGTGGCCTGGCAGGCGCCCTTTACGGGGGTGGCATTGGTCTGGTGGGTGGTTCTGCTGCTGGCGCAATCTACTCAAAAGTCAAAGACTGAAGCCCGTTTATAGATCGAATCAAGAGAGGGAGTCAATTCCCTCTCTTTTGGTGTTTGCCCACAAAATGCAATCCAGAGCAACAGACAGTCAGCAACGGCTTAAACATCGGGGCCATGTTATAATGAGGCAGATCCCGTGAGGCAAGGCTCCTATTCATACA
This sequence comes from Candidatus Sericytochromatia bacterium, assembly GCA_044356335.1. GTDB lineage: Bacteria > Cyanobacteriota > Sericytochromatia > UBA7694 > UBA7694. The sequence goes on along the minus strand of JBIKWL010000134.1, from coordinate 10,292 downwards.
AGGTGAAGGCAATGGCTGCAGAATTCTTTCCCATTTATTATATAAGTCCCGTTTTTGATACCCTGATCTCCCAAATTAAACCTGTCTTGCAAGAGCGCTTTGCTTTTCATGCCCTGCACACCCCTGATCTGGAAAAAGCCGACTTCAGTTCTCCCCAGATTTTGCTCTGCGGCTTGCCCGAGTTTGAAGTCCTTCAGCAACGCACCGATCTCACTTCGGCTTTGGCCATCATTTTATCACTCGAAACGGATCAGCCATTCCAAGCTGAGTGGTCGGATTTACCTTGGCTGGCTGAGTACAGCCAAGAAAAAATCACACCCGCACGCTTGACCTTTATCTTAAATCGCCTCTACAGCATCAGCCTGACACAGCAAGAAATGGCACGTCTGGCAGATCAAATCGACAAACAGCATCACCGTCTGCAAGATCTCAATGAAATTGGCCTGGCCCTTTCCACCGAGCGCAATTTGGATACCCTGATGGATAAAATTCTCAAAAGCAGTATGGAGATCACAGCCTCGGACTCAGGCAGCCTCTATTTGGTTGAAACCCGCCCAGGCATAGAAGAAGAGGCTCAAAACCCCTTTGCGAACAAAGGCCTGCGGTTTAAATGGGCCCGCAATATGAGCTTAAAAGTTGATTTCAGTGAATTTTCGATGGATATCAATGAAAAAAGCATCGCTGGATATGTGGCTCTGAGCGGCAAATCCCTGAATATTCCAAATGTTTACACCCTGGACGAAAATTACCCCTTTAATTTCAATCAAAGCTACGACAAAAACACGGGTTATCACTCCCAATCTATGCTCACCGTACCCATGCACAACCCCAAAGGGGAGATCATCGGCATTCTGCAAATGATCAACAAAAAACAGCATTGGCAGAATGCCCTGGAACTCAAAGACAAAGACAGTCTGCATCGAGAAATCCAGACCTTTGCAAGTGAAGACGAAAGCCTGCTCTCGTCTCTGGCCAGCCAAGCGGCTGTTGCGATTGAAAATGCCCGCCTCTATGAAGCCATACAATCTCTGTTTGAAGGTTTTATCCGGGCTTCAGTCCAAGCGATTGAGTCTCGCGATCCCACCACATCTGGTCACTCTGAACGGGTAGCCGTCTTAACCGTCGGGCTGGCAGAAAAATTGGATAAAGTCACTGAAGGCCCTTATCAGCGGGTGCGTTTTAGCCGCCAAGAACTGAAGGAAATTCAATATGCCTCTCTCTTGCACGATTTTGGTAAAATTGGCGTGCGTGAAAATGTCTTGGTCAAAGCCGAAAAACTCTATCCCGACGAATTGGAAACCATCAAACACCGCTTTGATATGATCCGCAAAGGCCTGGAGAACGAATACAATTTGCGCAAGCTCCAGTATTTGCTTGAATTGGACAAGGCCAAAGCCCTGCAACTCTTTCCCAGTTTAGAAGCCGAGTTTTATCAACGTTATGCAGATCTTGAGGCCGATTTCCAATTGATTCTGCAGACCAATCGCCCCACGGTTTTGGCCCAAGAAACTTCGCAAAAACTCCAAGAGATTCAACAGCGCATTTTCACCTTTAACGAAAAAGAATTGCCCCTTTTGACGCCATTTGAACTCTCGCGCCTGTCGATTGTCAAAGGCTCCCTCGACCAAGAAGAGCGCCTGGAAATCGAATCCCATGTCACCCATACCTTTGAATTTTTGAGCCAGATTCCCTGGACCAGCGAGCTAAAAAATGTGCCACAAATTGCCTATGCCCACCACGAAAAGCTTAACAGCCGGGGCTATCCGCGCGGCCTAAACGCTGAAGAAATTCCTGTCCAGTCCAAAATGATGACCATTTCGGATATTTATGATGCCTTGACGGCCAGTGATCGCCCTTATAAAAAAGCCTTACCCATATCCAAAGCGCTGGATATTTTGGGCTTTGAAGTCAAAGACGGCATGCTCGACGCTGAACTCTACAAAATCTTTGTCGAGTCCAAGGTCTATGAATTGATTCACAAAGAGGGCTAAGGCGGGAAAGCTAAAAGGGTTTATCACCTTGATAAATCGATGCAATTCCCAGACTCAGCGGGGTGTAACCCACGTTTTTAAAACCGGCTGCAATCAAACGATCACAGAAATCTTGACCACAGGGGAAGGTTTCGATCGTTTCATTTAAATAGCGATAGGCAGCACCATCTCCAGAAATCAGCCCACCAATTTGGGGCAAAATATGCCGCAGATAGAGCAAATAGCTTTGACGCATCAGAGCCTGCGGGGGCAAAGAAAATTCCAAAATCAGAACCCGTCCCCCAGGGGTCAAAACCCGCATCATTTCCCTCATACAGAGGTCGACATCCAAGACGTTGCGAATCCCAAAAGCCATCGTAATCACGTCGTAAGTCGCGTTTTCAAGGGGAATCTGACAGGCATCTCCAAGTTTGAGCTCGGCCCGATGTTTAATCGGAAGGGCCTGTATTTTGTCACGGCCTTTGGCCAACATTTGCTCGGACAAATCCAAACCAAGCGCCGATTGAATCCCCGAATTGTGTTGACACAATTCAATCAAAACATCCGCGGTGCCGGTTGCCAAATCCAGTAATTTCAGATCTGCCTGTGCTGGCAATTTTTCTGACAATTGGCGACGCCAATGGTAATCAATACCCAATGAAAGCGTATGATTCAAAAAATCATAGCGATGGGCAATGCGATCGAACATTTGCCAAACGTGCTGGCGACTAGGAGTGGAGCGTGTATCTATTGACATACCCCTTAGTATATTACAGAGACAAAGCCAAGCGTAAGCAGAAGTGTCTGTAGATCTGCTTTGTCTAAACCAGCTTGAAATAAAGGGCTCATCTGATTTATGATAATTTTAATCACGCTCTGTACCGGAGAACTTTATGCCCGGATCCGTTTCTCACACCCATGTGCGCAGCTTGTTCAGCTTAGAACGCGAAATCGAAATTGACCTTTTGCACATTTCAACCGGATCTCGCTCGAGCAAACGCCCCCAGCCAGCCCCTCCCCAACCGGACCTCGGTCCCAAAGACCAGCTTCAGCTCTCTGAATCTGTTCCCACGCAGACTCAGCGTTTGCAATTCCCTCCCCAATAACCCCCCTCATTTCATCCCAGAGTTTTAAAGATATTTTTCGTTTTATTTAAATCTTTATTTTTGCCCACAGTCTTGCTTCAGTTTTTCACGACAAGGATGACGTGGCAACGTGTGTCATAAAAAGAATTAAGTTAAGCACAGAGATGAGGGTTGAAAGTTATGAAGTACAGCAAAATGCTGTTCGCACCAATTTGTCTGGCACTGGTTTTGATGAGTTGTTCGCAACCCGTTCCCAATACTCCCGCCCCCGTTGCACAGCCTCAAACACCTGTTTCGCCCCCCTCAGCCGCGCCCATTATCCCAGATAAAACGCTCAGTATTGCCACTATTCGACGTTTGTTGACCAGCGGTGAACTGAAAATGCAGGTAGGTGAAGAGCTGATGCTCTTGGGCGAAGTTGAAATGAGCGATAAAAGCAAAATCAGCTTTGACAGCCTGCAAAATCAATTAAAAATCGAAAACCTCAAACCCGAACTTTTAAATTTAAATACCTCTCAGCGCCTGGTCAAAGCCCTCAAAGCTGGCACTGCAGAAGTCAGAATCACCCCCATTGCCAACCAAGCATTGGGACTCACGGTTAAAATTACGATCCAAGCTCCGCCACCAGCGATTGATCCCAATGTGGCCCTGGTAGAACTGGAGATCGGTTAATGCGTATTTGGGCCCTTCTGTTTTCGCTCCTGCTCTTTTTAAGCGCCTGTCAGAACGAGAAAAATCCACCGGCATTGACAGCCAATCCACCGCAGGCGCAGATCAAATCTGAAGATGCAACTGCAGCAGTTGGGCTCACTATTCGTTGGCCAGTTTCAGAAAAATTTGGCATCAAAGCCATTCCCACGACCACCGAAGAATTGTTAATCGAGATTACCGAAACGGGCAGCAATCAGAATCTCTATCGCACCACGATCGCACGCACAGAAGTGATCAAAGATCAGGTGAATAAACAGATCCGAATTGATATGCAGGGCAGTCCTCAAAAAGATGTCACCATCTTTGTCTCTGCCAAAGACAAACTCAAAGCCATTGTGGCGTCAGCCAAGTACCCGATGACCCTCAAAGCAGGTGAAATCAACCGTGCCCAAGTCAAAGTCCAATTAACACCCGAAGCCGTGACCATTGGCGGTGGTGGTGGCGGCGGCGGCGGTGGTGGCGGCGGTGGCGGCGGCGCTCCAGTCGGCGGCGGCGGTGGCGTTATCATTGTTCCTCCTCCCCCTTCGCCCACAGCCACACCGGCTCCCACAACGTATACGATCACCCCCAATCTGAATACCTTTTATGTGGATGTCAATAAACCCTTCAGCCTGGACTTTAAAGTCTGGAACGGCCAAGCGCCTGGATATATCTGGCAATTTGCGGGCACCAGCGGCCTGCCAACAGGCCTCTCCTTCACGAGCGCCTCTGGCGGCAATGTTACGGGCTCTCCGCCCCCCCTCTTGGGTTTGCTCACCGTTCCCAATGACACCATTACCCTTCAGGGCACAACGACCCAATTGGGCACATTTCCCTTTACCTTAACAGTCACCAATGGCGTCCAAACAACCCAACGCACCTTCAACTTGGTTGTGCGTTCAGTCAGTATTTTCCCAGGCAGTCTCATTTCTCCGATCGCAGGAGCTGCGTATAACCAAGCATTTCAAGCTCTCTATGGTACCGGGCCGTATACCTGGAGCATCAGCTCCGGCAACCTACCACCTGGTCTGACCCTGGGCAGCAGTACCACCGAAACGATCAGTTTGAGCGGAACCCCCGACGGTTCGGTCAACAATCAAACCTATACCTTCACGGTCAAAGTGATCGACGGTTTAAATTCCATAGCAGAACAAACCTATGTGCTTGGATGCGGTGGCGGAGCATTGGCAGCCTACCGCGCAGCTCAACCGGTTGTCACAGCAGTCAGCCCCAGTTCAGGGGGCAATAATGCCGCTCACAACATCACCATTACAGGCAGCAATTTTTCAAGCGGTGCCTCTGTTTTTCTGGATAAAGTCTCGCTCTCCATCCAATCTAAAAATGCAACCCAGATCGTCGCCACTGTCCCGACCGGAATGAAAGCGGGCACATACAATCTGATTGTGCTCAATCCCGATAGCAATGTCGGCCGCATTGAAGGGGGCCTGGCCAATGGCTATACGGTTCAAGATGCGGGAGGATTGGTTTCCAGTGTTCCCATGATTAGCGGTATTTATTTACGCTCTCAACCGATTTTACCGACCACCACCCTGCCAGAATTACAAAGCCAGGTCATAACCTATCAGAGCAATTTGTTGAACACGATCAACCAAGCGCAATACGAGTTCATTCCCGTTTTGCTTCATGGCGACCGCTTTACACAGGGTTCGCTGGTCTATCTTTCCGAATTGATCTTGCCAGGATTTTATGTCAACGAGACTCAAATTTTGGCAATTGTCCCCGTCAAAGCCCTGTTCCCAGACTTGCCTCAAGGGGGAGCTCAATTTACAGGCTATAACAAAATTATCGTGGTTAATCCCAACCTCGAAAGTTCCGATCCTGCTCAGGGCAGACTGAGTATTCAAAACCCATCACCCACTGTTGAAGGTCCCGGGTTTGGGTATATCTCTTATATCTACCCCCAGAGAGGGTTTGATAGTGAGAACAATCAGGTTGTGATCAAAGGCTGCGGCTTTGAAAGGCCCCATACATTCAACGTGGGCTCTGCCCCTTTGAGCCAAAAATTGGTTGAAATGCCATCCATTACCAGGGCCATTATTACACCGGGTCAGCTTTATCCCAATACCAATCCCTATGATGCGCGGCTCTTCAGAATTGTCAATCTCGCTCCAGCCAACGGTGATATCGCCACAGGAACCTTCACCATGCAAGCAAGAGAGCGCAAAGTCAATGCCTGTGTGCCGTCGGTAATTTCACCGAATATCACCATGGCAATCAATGCCAATGGCACGGGTATCGAAGCCGGCGTGAAAGTAACTTTTATCCGCAATGGCGGTGGCAGCCCCGCAAATGGAACTGAATACCCAGCCTTGATTACGGGCGTCAAGTCCTCTTTAAGCGCCATTCCTGTCATTGCAGGGGGCACCCCCCAGGGCGAATACAAAGTAAAAATGACTTGGCCTGATAATTCTAGCTATACCACCCCAGGAACCTGTGTGACCATTCAACCCCAAGCAGCAGCACCGTCACCGATAATCAGCTCTTTTAGCCCTTCCAGTGTGAGCAATTCATTGGTCGGAACCGATGTTGTCAATATTGAGGTCAATGGCAGTAATTTTATCAGTGGTTCTGCTGTTTATATTGGTGCCAAACGGGCGTTTAGTGGAACCGGTTCGGCCACCAAAATCACGATTAATTCCGATTCCGTCTATGGTATCCCACCGGGAACCTATCCCATCAGTGTAATGAACCCAGACGGCAAAATAGCTGTGGCTGGAAGCAATATCACCATCACAGATGGGGGCATTGGATTGCAGGGAACTCCGCAAATTTTGCAGGTGGTTCCCAATAACCCTTATAAATCGATGCTTTTGCCCAGTTACCCTGACTCTGGCTTTATCGACTTTCAGGCTTCCAATATTTTGGCGGGTTCTTACGTTCAACTTGTCACAAGCCCCACCGCCCCGTTTAACCCCAATGATGCTTATTTGGATGGGATTACCATCACAAACCAAGCAACAGGCGCCGTGCGCGGCACCTTGCCCCACCTCCGGGCGGGCAATTATTTTCTGCGCTTGGTCAATGATGATGGGCAATTGCACACCAACGCAACCCCGATTGTGTTTGAAAACTCTTTGCCCCCTGAAATTGAAACCGATGCCACCAAATTGGCGAATCAGTATTACAGTGGTTGCAATCAGCCGGTTTGCCCGGCCAGCATGCCCAATAATATGCCCGTCAGTTTAAAAATAAACGGCGTGCGCGTCCTGCCTGGCAGGCCTACCAATTTTGGCGTCTTGCCCTATTTTTCAGGGGTTGAATTGGTCTCTACCGCAGATCCCAATGTGGTGGTCACGCTCGCAAATGTCAATTCTTTCGGCGACACCCTGATTGCAGGTGTGCCAGATGGGGTCGCTCCCGGCGATTACAAAATCCGGGTGGTCAACCCCGATGGCCAAAACAACGATGTCACCAATGCAGGCAGCAAAGAAGTCATTTTCAAAGTTTTAAACTCCTCGACAAAATGGTCGAGAGCCCAGCGCATGCCCAATTTGGCAGATCCGGGCTCACTCCCTGCTTTGCATGGCAGAATGGGCATGAGTTCGGTGGTGGATCCTGATACAGGCAAAATCTATTTCTTTGCAGGCAATGATGCCCGCCAAGATTACAACCACCCCACGCGTACTTTGATTAGCTATTCGGAGACCTCCGCTTGGCAGGATCATTCAGCGAATGTGCCGGGCACGTTAAATGCACGTATGTATCATGCTGCAGCCTGGAAAAATGGCGCAACCCAAGCCGATGACCGCATGTTCGTATACGGCGGCATGACCTGGAATTGCCTGGGCGCTCCTCCTGCGGCCTGCCCAAACCAATTGACCCCCAGCCCACTGGATGATCTTTGGATGTATGCGCCGAGTACAAATACCTGGACTGCCATCACCATTACGGGTGCCAAGCAACAATTATTGCTGCACAAAATGCATTGGAATCCTGCTGACAATTCGCTTTACATCTATGGCGGAACAGATTTGGCCACTTATAGCAAAAAACTCTATAAATTGGTAGTCAACGAAGGAACGGCTTCAGCCACCTGGAGTGAAGTCACGTTTACCGGTGGCCCCGCCAACGGTATGCTCGCACCGGACATGATTAGCGATGCCACCAATGGGCGCTTCTATATCGTGGGTGGCATTGAGGCCATTGTCGGTCAACCCTTTAACAGCAAGTTCTGGAGCTACCACGTGGCAAGCAATACCTGGACAGAACTGACTGTGACGGGCACCCGGATTCCCAGGGCCTATTCGGCCCATGGCTTTGATCCTGCCAATCGCAAGATCTATATTTTCGGTGGAGGCACCTCGGGCGCAGGCAATGCCAGCCAGAGTAACCAATTGGAAATAGGCGTGCTGGACAGCTTGAGCAGTCCCACCAGCATCAACTTTAGCAGCGAAGCCATTAACCCAACACCGACCCGTTATGCCCATGCCAGTGCCTGGAGCAATGGTCGCTTTTACGCCTATGGCGGCAAAGGCAATGCAGGAACCGTCTTGTTGTACGATCCCAACAGTCCAGCAGATCCGCTCGAAGCAGGCCACAGCTACTACACCGATATTTGGCAGTACATACCCTGAGCGGCAAGATCGACCTGACTTGCGCAGGTCATCTTGCCTTGGGAAGAGTTCAAGCCTCCTGAGCGGCAAGATCGACCTGACTCACGCAAGTCATTTTGCCTTCAGGTGGTGCAATGCCTTGTAAAGACACAACAAGAGAACCCCCGAGCAATTGCTTGAGGACACGTCTGGAGTCAGCTAAACGAGAATGTGCTAAGAAAGCACGCTCAGCTTGACTTTGAGCACGCCTTTGCCCAGATAGCCAATTTCTTTAAAGGCTTCGGGGGAAAGATCAATAATACGTGCTGGCTTAAAAGGGCCTCGGTCGTTGATGTGAACAACGACACTCTGCCGGTTTTCCAAATTGGTCACCAATACTTTGGTGCCAAACGGCAGTTGTTTGTGAGCGGCCGTAAATTTACGGATATCGTAGGTTTCACCATTGGCTGTGCGGCGACCATTAAAATAGCCACCATACCATGATGCAAATCCTGTTTCTCCCTCTGCAATGGGATTGAGATAGCGAAAACTGCGCAAAGGTTGCGCACCCAGCGTTTTTCGAAGCTGGTTGGTTAAGTCGATCAGCGCAGACAACTGGCTTTTCCCCAGGGTCTGAGCCAAGGCTGGCGAGACAGCCAGCAAAGGTTCATTTCCACATTGAATAAAATAATCCCGTCCATTGAAGCGCGGCAGAATTTCAGCGCTCTTGAGACTTTTTTCTTGGGCTAAAAAGTTAAGTTGACGGGCCATTTGTTGAAGTTCCACTTCAATTTCGACCATTTGTGAAGGCTCCGGAGAAAAGATCCGAAACGTTGTCTTTTGACCATTGAGGGTCATATAAATACTGTGGGAATCACGCAGGTACCCCACCACGGGAAGGGTCGCTGCTTGCAGAGAGGAAACAGGAGCGAGCAAGCTCAATAATAAGCTGCCTGTGAGCAAAAGATGTTTGGACATTTTTGCTTCTCCTTTGTTGATTTGATTAAGTGGAAAAAATACATTTAATCCACGATCAAGGATCATGTTATAATACCTTGCATTCAAACGGCAAATTTTTGATCTCAGCCAATCAGCCCCAATCCCTGATAAAATCACGCTCACAGCTGAGAAAACGCAAAGTATTGGCACTCTCGATAATAAAGTGCTAAAATAAACGCAGGTTAAGAAATGTGGAAGTGCCGCCTATGATATCTGATTACCAGCTGTCTGAGCGAAAAAGAAGTTTACTCAACGCAATTATCAAGGACTATATTACCCACGGGGAGCCCCTGGGTTCTCGGACCTTGTGCAAGCGCCATGATTTTAAACTCAGCCCAGCAACCATTCGCAATGAAATGGCGGAATTAGAAGAGGCTGGTCTTTTGGTTCAGCCTCATACTTCAGCGGGTCGGGTACCGTCAGACAAAGGTTACCGCTTCTTTGTCGACCACTTGATGGAATCGTATATTCCTACTCTCGAAGAAAAACAATTTGTGCGCCGCTTGGAGCAAACTTCCAAAGCAATTGATGCAGTGCTGTTTCAAGCCATTCGCATCTTGTCAGATGCAACCCAGGCTATAGCTGTGGCGGAGACCCCCCATATCCGTACTAATCCGGTGCAAACCCTCAAGTTGATGGCCGTAGATGAAGAGTCAATGGTGCTGAGTTTGACCTATTCAGGCAATATCCGGCGTCAGTCTTTAATTCGGCTTTCACAGCCGATTTACTCAGAGATTCTCTCACTGCTGACCAATTACCTCAATGAGCAATTGCACGATAATGTTTCGTTGGATGAATTGTTTCACCGAATTGTTACCTGCCCCCTGGAACGGGAGATTCAGTATTACAAATCAATTATTCTCGACATGGTCTCCGAAATTTATGCACAGACCCAGCGCGAAGAAAAAATTTATATGAGTGGAACCTCCCATCTCCTCAAAGAACCTGAGTTTCACACCACCGAAAATGCATATCCGATCTTGCAATTTTTGGAA
>JBIKWL010000133.1:0-14422 GCA_044356335.1 Candidatus Sericytochromatia bacterium | reverse complement strand
CAGAAACATTTGATATCATTCGTTGGATATTAAGATAGTATGATAAAAATAGCTCAGATTCTGGCTGATATCGAATACCTTGATTTTATCGGTAATACTGAACACGAAATTAAAAAAGTAAGCGCGCTAAATTCTGGAGAGAACGATCCCCATGCGCTTATATGGTGCTCCGATAAAAATTTATACCTCTTAGAAAAAATAGAGCAAGGCATCATCATTTGTAGCCAATCCGCCTATGAAAATCATCATAAAGCCAATTGTCATTACCTTATTGTGAAAACGCCCAGGCAAACATTTCAACAAATTATTAAAAGATATTTTATGCAGACCATTCCAGAACCTAACATAGAATCCTCAGCACGAATTGCATCTTCGGCGTCAATTGCTCCAAGCGCATATATTGGTCATAATGTAGTGATTGAAGATAGAGTTAGTATTGGTGCCCATACAATTATTGGTCATAATACAGTGATCGCAAAAGATACTATTATTGGGTCACATGTTATGATCGGAGCCAATAATACTATTGGTAATATTGGCTTTGGTTATGAAAAAAACAACGATGGAATCTATGAATTCATTCCTCATCTTGGTTATGTCCTAATTGAAGACCATGTGGAAATTGGAAATAATACTTGTATTGATCGTGCTGTGCTGGGTTATACTTGGATACGCAAATCAGCAAAAATCGACAATCTTGTTCATATTGCTCATGGCGTTGAGATTGGTGAAAACGCCTTGATTATTGCCAATGCCATGATCGCAGGAAGCGTAACAGTTGGTCCCAATAGCTGGGTGGCTCCTTCAAGTTCTGTTTTAAACCAAAAAAGTGTTGGAGAAAATGCAACTATTGGCCTGGGAGCTGTTGTTATTCGAGACGTTCCCGATAATGATATCGTAGTTGGAAATCCTGCAAAATCCATAAAAAAAATCGATTAAACATGAAAAAAATTTGCATACTGTCCTTTAAGCCGCTTTTTAATGATCCGCGTATTAATAGACAGGTAAACTGGCTACGAGAAGAATATGAAGTATTTACCTTGGGACCTTTATCAACCCAAATCCCTGGGGTTAGATGTGTGGATTGCAAGTTAAGTGACCGTCCAATCTTATATAAGCTTTATCGTGGCAGCTTGCTTGTATTTCAGCAGTTTGAAACATTTTACTGGACAACACCTCATATTAGACATTCTCTTGAAGCCCTTAAAAAAGAGAAACCCGATGTAATTGTGGCAAATGAATTGGAATGTTTGCCTCTGGCTTTAAAAGCAAAAGCAGAATTGAATTGTAAAGTTATTTTTGACGCCCACGAATTTTATCCTGATTATCGAAAGTCGGCCTTTAAGACAGAGAAAATCATTCATCGGTATTTTGGTTTTTTATGCAGTAAGTATATTTCTCAGGCTGATGCTTCTATTTCTGTTTCTCCAGGAATTATTCAAAAGTACAAAGAGCTTTTTGGTGTTGACATGTGCCTGATTACGAATGCTCCTTCGGCCATTGATCTTCAGCCATCCCAAGTTGATAAAGATAAAATTAAACTTATACACCATGGTTTAAGCATGCCAGATAGACATCTAGAACTCAGTATTGAACTGATGAAATATTTAGATTCAAGATTTGAGCTTTATTTGATGCTCATGCCAAACAACATTCAATATCTTGAAGAGTTAAAAAAATTAGCTCAGGCAACGAGTAATCGTATTTATTTTCCTGAGCCAGTACCCATGCCATCAATTCCTACTTATATCAATCAATTTGATATAGGTTTATTAATTTTACCGCCCAGTGGATTTAGTTACACTTATTCTTTACCAAATAAGTTCTTTGAATTCATTCAAGCTAAGCTAGCTATTAGCATCACCTCGTTTCCAGACATGGAAAAAATTGTGAATCAATATCAGTGTGGAGTTGTTCACAAGAACCATGAGCCTCAAGAAATCGCAAAAACCTTGAACCAGTTAACGTCACAAGATATTGAAGCACTCAAAAAAAATGCCCTTGGGGCAAGTAAAGATTTAAATGCAGAAGCCAATAAAAAAATATTTTGTGATTTAATCAAGAATTTCATTTAATTATTTTGTTATTTGCAGATTATATTTTTCTTTTTTCGATTGTTCTTTAGAAATTAATACAATTCCAAGACTACAAAGGTTTACTGACACTGTAATTCTAGAATCGCTTACGAGTTCTTGCCAGGCTTTCTGCATACCATCAGACCAGGATATATCATCAATGATCATGACTGCCTGATCTGCCAAATAGGGGTAAACCTGTTCAAAATATTGAAGCACAGCATCATAACTATGATGCCCATCATTAAAAAAAATATCAATTGGTTTAATTTTTTCCAAAAGAATTGGCAATGTTGTATGAAAAGGTCCCACGATAATTTCAGTAAGCTCTGCAAGCCCCAAAATAGTCACAGTTTCAACGGCAACTTTGGCAATTTCAGGTGCTCCTTCCAGTGTGTAAATGACTCCTTTTTGATTACCTTTCATTGCCAAAGCCTGGTAAGAGGTTGAAATTCCAACACAGGTACCTAACTCTAAAATACATTCGGGTTTTAAATTCTTTATCAAGTTACTAAGGAATTTCGCCCAAAATGGAGATTTACTAGCTTGGCAAATATTTGCAACTGCAACATTTGATTTAACCCCTTTCTTCATATCATCCATTGTTCTATTGGAATTAGGATGACCAGCCCCATAGTCAATCACTTCAATGATTTCTTTCGAATTTAACAAGTCTTGGCGTCTTTGTTCTATCAATAAGATCCCTTCTTTTTCAACTAATGAAATTGTGTTTAAAAGAGTATCTTTAATTGACAAGCCTATCGCTTGTATCAGCGGTGAAGAATGTTTCTGAAGTTGGGAAATAACTGTTTTAGACTTCAAGTAATAATAGATGTTAACCCACAGTTTAATGTAAGTTTTTAATGTGTTGTGTGCAAGCATGTTAAAAATCGTTTCTATTAATTATTCTCAACAGTCAAAAGTTCTGCAGTGCGTAAAAAATGAAAATCCTGATCTTTATCCGATTTAGAGGAGAGGTCAGTTAAGCACATCTCTTTTCAAAGCATACTGGGCTGAGATAGCTCAGTATTGAATGAGCTCGTTGTCGATTGTAGAATCTCTCAATATATTCAAAGATGTGAATACAGGATTTTTGACGTGATTTGTAAAATATACCACAACCTTCTTGCTTCATTGTTCCAAAAAATGACTCTACACAGGCATTATCCCAACAATTGCCTTTCCGACTCATGCTTTGCTGAATACCCAACTGGTTAAGTCTCTGTTTAAATGCTCCTGAAGCATACTGTAATCACTCGATCTGAGTGAAAAAACTGATCAGCGACAATTAAAAGTACCGGTTATCGACCTTTTACCGAATCCGTTTCATGACGCCTGCCCAGCGTCACAGGAGCGAGGAGCAAACAATCCTGGCCAAGCGGCATCTGCTTTACGAAGAAGCCAGAGCCAAGCGTCCTGAGCGCTGGAGCGGCAAAACCCGCAAATCCATTGGTGTGGTTGTCTTCCCACCAGATTACCCGCCTGATTGAGTAGACGCTGGAGGCGGCAAGCCAAGATGCGAGGAGCTTGGCGGCTAAATATTTCGCTGGATTGTGGCAAAGTGGCGTAAAAATGAGGGCTGAAGACCGGTTTCTGCGAAGAGATTGTTAAAATTATTGCCGATCGACCTGCAGAAATCAAAATTTGATTAACCTATTCACCTTGTATGAAATGATTTGGTGCAAGGCCTGCCCGGCAGCGCAGCCAGTCCATGCTGCGCCGGCTCCATGACAGAGTCTGAAACTCCGAAAGTGAGATTTTTTGAGCTCCAAAACCCTCTTTGAATCGAATAACATTTTCAATTCCTCTGCTCTGGTTCATATCGTACCAGTGATACCCTTGCTGAAAAGCATTTTGAAGGATTTCATGGTGGAGCAGATGCCCTGCGCCGGTCTTGAAGAATGCTTTTAAACCCGAGCCATGCCAGTAGCAAACATGCCTGTGTTGATAAAAGCATAGTGCCCCTGAGATGATCTGCCCCTGAACACGGGCCAACCAGAGCTTTATTCCAGGATGCTTGCTGGCATAAAATGCCTGGAAGAGAGATAGAGGGTAAGAGCCCGCAGCCATTTCACCCCATCGCAACAGGGAGTCCTCGTACAGTCCGTAATAGGCATCCCAATCCTCGGCATGACGGGCAGAAAAGATTTCAACTCCTTTTTTTCGTGCTGCTTTGCTATGTCTGAGATGATGGGACGAGAAACCTTGCACAACCTTTTCAAATCCCAGCCGTAAATCAATGGCATGGACATGCGCCGTTTGAACCAAATCTTTTGCTTGCCAGTGCTGATGATAAGGATTGAGCGTTATCGTCAGATTTCTGCCACAGGCTCTGGTCAGAGCCTGAAGCATCTGCTCCTCCTGTTCCAGCTCCAGGTGAAAGGAACCAACAGGTCCGCCAATTCCGTTGACTGAAGAAGTCCAGAGTTTTTGCATTCCTCTAATAGAAGGACTCCAGGCACATGGAATCAACAAGGGTGGCGCATCACGCAGCTCCAAAATCCAGGCTTGGGGCCTGATAGGCGAGTAATGGCTCCAGATTTCGTACCAGAATCTGGTCTGAGAAAAGACAGCTTGAGAATCGGCTTCAATCAGGGAATCCCATTCTGTCGCTGTGGCAGGGCGAATAGCAAAACTAGGCGTTCTCATATTCTACTCTCTTTTTGCCAGCGATCTGAATTGACCAGAACAGACAACTGAAATGAAAGATAAACTGAAAAGTCGAAAGCGCGATGAGAGTTAGGGTCATACTGCGCCAATAGAATCCACCAATCAGCACCAGCAGAAGGTTTACGACATTACCGAAAGTAGCCAGAATTAAATCCATTTTCTGCTCTTTGACTATCATTGGCAAATACCCAACTAAAGTTGAAAGAAAATTCACAAAAATCCATGGCGATATCAAACGGGCATATTGACCGGCCTCAAGCCATCGCTCGCCAAAAACCCAGCTAAACAGCGGCGGCGCCAACAACCAGGCAAATAGCATCGCTGGTAAAACACTGGCTAGACCCAAACGAATAATTTTTCTGACAAAACTCTTGAGATCTCCGTCATGAGCGTAGATCTCTGAAGCCTTCTGATACAAGACGTCGGTAATTGAGGCCGAAATAGGTGCGAGCGGGGCAGCCAGCATCTTTCGTGCATAGCTGTACCAACCCAGAGTCGTGGCACCAAAAAACTGAGAAATCATGACAATAAAAAAGCTTGCCTGGGCGGTATCAATCAAGGATTGCATCCCGTTAATACGTGGAAAATCACGGTAAGTATACGCCAGTTTTTTGACTCGTAGCCAAGAGACCGGGATGCTGAACACTCCCTGATGATGCAATTGCCAGAGCAAATAGGTGCTGAAGAGAAGTTGTGTAATCAAACTACTATATAACAAACCAGCAAAGCCCCAATGCAAAAAACCGAAACAAAGGTTTAGACTCAGGGTAAGAAATGTCAGGAACAAACGTGTTCTAGCCAGTATCACATATTCTTTCTTGCGATTAAGCCATAGGCTCGTGACTTGAGTTAAACCACCTCCCAGCACCAGCAAGGGTGCAGTATAGAGCCAGCCATAGAGATGGTTTTTGATCAGCCAATCAGCCAAGAGCAGATGAGACAGAGCGCTAAGCCCGAGAATTAAGAAGAAGGCAACGAGATTGAGCCCAAGACTAAGATACAGCAGTTGGCAAGCGTCTTCATCCTCTTTGGGCAGCATCATAGCGATATCATAACGCCCACCTGAAATCACTGTCAGGACTCCCGTCAGAGAACTCAAAAGGGCAAAGATGCCAAACTCCCTTGGCTCGTAGAGTCTGGCAATTAAAGGAGAACACGCAAGCGCCACCAGTTGGCCCAATGATGCGCCCGTGAATAAGGTCATCACTTGCCGGAAAAGAATGGATTGAAGCAGGGGTTTCATAGACGCGGCTGCAAGCAAAAAACCACATCAATGGGCTTGTCTGTTTCCGTTGGAATTGGTGCGAGGCCAGCCAGCTTGAACAAATGATCGAGATAGAACAAATTCGGAGACAAACGAAAGACTGATTGAGGTGAATATCGATCAAAAAACCGACCTGAGCGTCCCTCAAACATCATCTTGGCCAAGGGAGCAAACTTGCGCTCACCGGCATAAATAATCTGACGAACTTCGAGATTGGAGCGATGAAAAATTCGCGTATAATCCATTATTGAGCGATAAATGCAGTAAAAGTCGTCATTAATATTTTCGATTTGACTCGGATTTTTGATTTGTTCAATAAAAATAATTTTTTTGAGATTAGGCAATAACTTACGGTAGTAACACAGGGCTCCGACAAGATCTTCCTCCTCGCGTAAATACATCCAAACGCCCAAGGTAAACACCTTCTCGATGCCACTGAGATCGAGATTTGAAAGCTCGCGTAGAAAATAGTATTCTGTGTTCGATGCCTTGCTTTTGTAGCTGCGACAGGTTTCGATGAAGGAATCGATCAGATCCGTACCAATGATCCGCTTGGCATGAGGTGCGATAAATTCTGTCAAACGCCCATTGCCACAACCAATTTCAAGAATCGACTCGTGGGGCTGGGGATCAAGATATTTCATCAGATAATGCTTGAAATAGGTATCAAGATAGACATTCTTGATTCCCTTTTGATCAGCGGGGTCGAGTACCTGCCGGAGCGTATCCAGGTAACTGTGGGAATCCATATTGGCCCGCTGATTCCAAATATCCATTTTGTCTATTTCCTTTTCTGCCAGAGATTTTGATACAGGAGCTGAACCCGGCTCATCTCCTGTTTGAAATCATGCCGATGGGCTGTCTCCAGACCCTGACAGGAGAGATTCTGACGCAACTCAGGGTCTTGACGAAGTTTTTGTATGGACAGAGCCAAATCTGCCAGTTGGATATCCTCTAAGTAGACAATATCTTGCCCTGATTTAAACAACCCCGTATAACTCTCATGAAATACGCTCAGGATCGGCAAACCACAAGCCATAGCCTCGAAAAAACTCGCTGGTGTGCCATCGCTTCTTGGTAAAGATACCAACAAATCGCTGACTGCGTACATCTCGCGCATATGGGCATGAGACAGGGGTTGTACCAAGCGCAAGCGTCGATTCTCTCCATAACGTTGCCAGATTCTTTGCAGATAGTCTTTCTCGGCAGCAAATGCCAGCATTAGCAGATGCACTTGCTGGTCATCTTGGGCCGCTAGAGAGAAGGCCTCAATCAGGAGTTCTGTGCGATAGAAGTCAGACATAATACGCGGACTTAAGATGATAAAAGCATCTTCTGGTAGGCCGAAACTGCGACGTAGCTGGCCTTTGTCAGACTCTGGCCAGAAAATTCCGTGATCCACACCAAAGGTAATCAGTTCACACTGACGTGCACCCAACTCACGAGCTTTTTCCAACAATAATGGAGAATCGGCTGTGACAAGAGCCGCTTGCTGAAAGGCTTTCCGCATTAACCAGCGAATCTTAGTTTGTTTCAGGTCCTGTTGAAGGATATCTGAGCCCCACAGTGTAATCACCAGCGGAGAAGCCCCCGCCAGGGCTGCGGCCCACCCTAAGGTACTAAGATAGTGTACATGGACAATATTGGGGTGAAAAACGCTTATTAACCAGCGAATTTGCACGACAGCCAAAACCAGATTCAATTGAAAACTGAGCCGGGAAGATAAACGGATGCGGCAACTATGAGTATAGTGAAACTGCCTGCTGCTCGCATCGGTATGTAAGAGTAAGGTTTGTATGCCCCGTGATTCGATCTCCTTAATCCAACGAAAGGTATGAATGGAATCTGAGGGGGCTAAATAAAGAACTTTCATGGGGCCAAGTGCCCTATTTCCTTGCCAGCAAGTTCAAAAATTGCTGCTGCTGGCTTTTTGAACACAGCAAACGACTGGCCAGATTAGCCTTCTGACGAAAGTGGGAAATCTCTTCGACACTGACCCAACCACAGCCGTAGGTCCTGACCAGTTTGGCCATATCAGGATTGGGGCTGAGCAAACTGGTAAGACGAGCCTGAATGAATTCAAATAATTTGTTCGGTAGAGCAAAGAGATCGTTTTTCTGGATCGGGGCCAATAGAAAAACCCCGATATCAAACTCATGAATCGTCGACACAATATTTTCCATCGGTACCGGAGCTATGCAGCGGATCCTGGCCTGGTGCCGACATTTCCGCTGCAACGCCTCCAGATATCCCTTCGGACCAGGCAACAGCATGAAGGTCAGTTCAAATCTTTCATCAAGGTGTTCCATCAGTTCAATCAGACGCTCCAGATAACGATTCGGTGATAGCATCATCTGCCTGGGGAAGATAACGCTGGCAAAGATAATTCATATAGGGCTGGACAAGTAGGCGCCAGAGTGGCCAGAGTTTCGCCAGGGTGACTTGAACATGGGGCGTTTGGCAATAGAAGGACTCATAACATCGAGCGATTAACAAGTTGGCCCGCCAGATTTTTTGCGAAAAGGTGCCAGGGAGCAATCCAGTATCTAGCGTTGTCATACCAGGCAGAGAAGCTGGCGGACCCAGAGCAACCAGTTGATAAGAATCCTTCAACCATTGAAGCTGGCGGTTTATGCGGGAGGCATCTGTCATAGGAGCAAAGCTAACAACAGCACACAGTGGTTTGGGTGGATACGGCATGGATAGTCTCTATTTTAGGGGCTTACTACGAGGTAGTATACAATATAAATCAGTGCAACAAAGAAATTGTAAAACTGCGGCAATTCCTGTAATTTGAAGGTGTTAAGCCAATCCTAAACAAGGAGCAACCCCCGGTGAATATACGATTACGTCTATCTGAATCAGAGGGCAAATATAATCAGGGGCCAAAATTGAGAAAGTCTTTGTCTTTGGCTGTATTGAACCAACCATTGGCAAATTTGTTTATTTTCTGGCAGTGATTTGATTAAATGACAGTCTTGACGATCCTGCGGTATCATGAGAAACAGTAATTACTTACAATGGAGACTCTGGTTGTATGGGAACCCCTGAAAGCACGTTTGTTGTTGCCACTGTTATTACCTTGATCTTAATCGCCATGGTCGGCGGCTCCACTTTTTTGGCCAAGATCGGTAAAGCCAAAGGCGAATAATTGTTTCCCCGATTTGTGTTTAAGCCAGGGGCAATTGGGTTTCGTGAGAGCGTTTGAGTAGCCAACTGGCAAAGGCCTCTGAAAACTTAAAGTTTTGGTTTTGAAAGATTTCAGGTTGGCTTTGCACATAGTGCAAAAAGAAATAAATATCCCTTTCGCTGATATTGCGGAAAATTTGGCGCATAGGACGGCCTTTGTATGGCCCCTGTTCGGGGGGCGGAAATTGTGCGACAAATTCCACGCAAGCTTTGACATCTGCGATGGCCGCCTCTATAAACAGCTGATTCACCTCTTCTTGAGATTTGCCTGTTGCCAGGACCATGGATTTCTTTGCCAGGGTGAGAAAACGGATGTTTTGTTTGTAAAGTGGGAAATACGCCAAGGGCAGCACTTCTGGAAAGGGATCTGCGATCACTGTTTTGTGGGCGCGTTTGAGTACCCAACTGGCGAAGGCCTCTGCAAATTTAAACTCTTTGTCTTTAAATGCTGCAGGGTGGGACTGCACATAGTGCAAAAAGAAATAGATGTCTTGCTCGCGGATATGCTGGAATAAATAGGCCATGGGAATGCCTTTGTAGGGCCCCTCTTTGGGATCCGGCAATTTTCGCACCAATTTAATGCAGTTGCGCACATCGGCCATTGCTTCGCTTAAAAAGCGGTTTTTTAATTCCGCTTCGTCTTGGTTGCCTTCAGAGGGAAGTGGTTTTTTGTCAAATGTCACAAATTGCACCCCTTCTTTTAAGAGCGCTGAAATCGGCAATGGGGGTACTGTTGGAACCTGATCGAGCATATTGGGGGTTGAATTGACCTTCTCGCCGAAGGCCGTTGTTGCAGAATTGGTTTGCGCCGCGGTTGGGGGGGGGGCGACTTTTTCTGATTGAGTGGGCAAAGGTTCATCTTCAAAATCTTCGTCATTTTCATGCGCAGCGGATTCAGATTTTTTACCCCAGCGATTGATCAACCCCACCATTCGGTTACTGACTTTTTTGACTCCGTCTACCACAGATGCTGAGAATTTGTCTCCCATCTCGCGAATGTTTTGGGTAATCGAATCGGCTGTTGATTTGACGTTTTCAGCGGTTTCGTCAATTTTTTCAGAAATTTCTTTAATATTGCTTTTCAGTTCGGTTGTGCGACCTGAGCCTGCGGCCAGCCCACGGGTGCGGGAGGGCATTTCTGGCTGAACTTCTACTTGCTTACGGGCCGCTTCTGCCGCCACTTCTCGCTGTTTTTTGTCTTCTTCGGCCTGTAATTCGTTGTAGCGGCGGGCCCGTTGAATACTGGGACGATTGACACGGGTAATTTGAACTTTGGGTTTGTTGTCTTGTTCTGCAGCGCCTGATGGCCGGGGTTCTTCGGTTGGGGTTATTACAGACAATGGGGCCAAATCTGCGTAGACGGGTCCCTGACGGCCACTTGCGGGTTTGGACTCTGGCTCGTTCAGATTGTCGAGCATCTGCATTTCTTGGGCTTGCAGCGGTGCATTTTCCTCTTCCCAGGATTCTTCGCCAAGCTCATAGTCTCCCTGAGAAATGACTGCATCAGCAGCAGCCCAGTCGCGATAAAGGCGCGGGCCTGAATCCTCTCCTCGGAGGGAGCGTGGCGGACGTTCCTGCTTTGCCATAATGTACCCTTGCCTTTACATCGGATAGATGGGTTCTTTTTATAGTATATCAGACGCGGATCAGGCGTCTTGCCAGAGGGGGGGGCGTTTTTCCAGAAAGGCCTGCAGGCCTTCGCGGGCATCGCGGGTGTGCAAATTCTTTGAAAGCATTTCTTTTAAATAGGGCAGGGCCTGATGGATATCCATTTCAGACATGGTATAAAAGGCCTCCCGCCCCAAGGCCAGGGTTTTGCTACTCTTAGCGGTAATTTTGCTTAAGAGCTCTGTGATTTTGGCGTCGAGTGCATCACTGGGAACGGCATAATTGATCATGCCCAGGTCTTTGGCTTCAGAGGCCCCGACTTTATCGCCAGTAAACATCATCTCAAGTAGTTTTTTGCGGGGGGTATTGCGAAAGAGGGCTGGCATAATCATCATCGGAAAGAGTCCAATCTGAATTTCGGGTGTGCCAAATACGGCATTTTCTGAAGCAATCACCATGTCACAGGCCATGGCCAAGCCGAATCCACCGCCGAGAGCGTAGCCATTCACCCGGGCCAAGGTGGGTTTGCCCAATTGCATCAGCAGCTCAAACAATTCCAACAATTTCTCGCGAAAGGCGTGTTCATCGACAGATGCTTGGCTCTCGTTATAAAAACTATCAATATCCGCGCCTGCACAAAAGGCCTTGTTGCCTGCGCCGGTGATCACCACCGCTCGGGCCTCGGGATCGGCTTGCGCCTGTTGCAGCAATTGAACCAAGTCTGTCAGCAGGGGAATGCTCAGCGCATTGTGGCGCGTGGGACGATTCAGGGTCAGCCAAGCTGCCTGTTCGCGCAGGTGATAGGTGATGAGGGCTTCTGTCATGGTTAAGGCCTTTCTTACCAGTCTTTCTGGTTGCTTTGAGCTGCGTTGAAACTTTTTTCTAATTCTTCCAGCGGTTTGGTCATAAGATCTTCGGGACTCGGGTTTTGATTGTGTTCCGGGCTGCGCTGAAAATAGCGATTGGCGCGATTGTCTTTTTCACTCTCTTCGAGCGACTCCAAGAAATTTTGTATTTCTTGGTCACTGAAGCGGTTCTGGGGTTCTGCTTGCTGGGGTTGGCCCTGACTTTGGGGGGGGCTGTTCTGATTTTTTTGCGGCGGCGGCTCTCCTTTGCCTGAACCCGGTTTTTCTTGGGGTTTAGATTGGGGATTGGTTTTTTTTTCTGGTTGGCTGTTTTGCGACTTTTGTTCTTGCAGCGCTTTTAATTGGGCTTCGACATAGTCTTTGTTTTCTTTGGCCTGTTGGTCTTCGGGTTTGATTTCCAGGGCTTTTTGATAGGCATCGAGGGCCTGTTTCCAGGCCTCTTCTGGTGAGCCCTGTTGTTCCCCTTTTGCGCTTTGGCCGCTCTGGTTTGCCTGGCTCTGGCTCCCTTGGCGAAAGTAGCTATTGCCCAGATTGTACCAGGTCTGAGCCTGTTCATTGAGATTGCCTTCGAGGGTCAGGGCCTGGCGATAGGCCTCTGCTGCTTGGCTGTATTTTTGGCTTTGGTAAAGGGCATTGCCTTTGTTATAGTGCAAGCGGGCTTCGTTTGGAGCGGCTTCGATGCCCTGCTCTAATTTTTCTAGGCTTTGGGGATATTGTTTCGCCTGATAAGCCTGTTCCGCTTCGCGTTGCCTTAAAAAGGGAGTCCAGGGCCATACCCAGGCGCTTTGCAAGAGCCCTGCGATGCCCAAAATGAGGGCCTGGCGTAAAATGAATTTAAGTAATTTGGGAAAAGAGCGGTTTTTCATACTGAAACGTTGCCCCATTTCGGCCACACTGGTTTTGATCTTTTCCCAGCTATTTTGCCACAATCCGAAGCTCTGTTCCAATCCCATTAAAAGTAGAACCCACAATAAATACCACTGAAAACGCTCCTCATAGCTGTGCAGGGCGGTTTGGGTTGTTTCGCCTGGGGGCAATTCATTGCGCACTTTTTCCAAGTCTCGCAGGAGTTTGAGCGGTTTTTCGACATAGCTATACGTTCCGCCACCGGCTTGAGCCATGCTCTTTAAGGTGCCTTCATTTAAACGGCTTACAACCGGTTGGCCCTGGTGTTGTTTATAGCCCAAGGAGTTCCAATCGTCGTTTTCTTCGGGGATTCTGGCTCCCGCTGAGGTGCCCACACCCACTGTAAAGATCCGGGTTCGCGCTGATTTGAGTTTTTTAATCGCAGCCACAGCGTCTCCCTCATGGTTTTCGCCATCGCTGAAGACAATCAGGACATGTCCCCCTTCGGGCTGTTTCGCAAAACGCTCTTTGGCCAATTCAACCAAGGCCGGAATATTTGTGCCACGAGAAGGCAGCATACGGGTGTCAATATCCGTTAGTAGGGTATCTATGGCTCCGTAATCATGTGAAAATGGCACAATTGAGAAAGCTTCACCAGAAAAAATCACCAAACCAACCCGATCAGAGGTCAATCGAGAGAGTAGGATGCGAATCATTTGTTTGGCGGCTTCCAAACGATTGGGATAGAGGTCTGTCGCTTTGCTGCTGTCTGAAACGTCCAGTGCCATCAGAATATCGACTCCCTGATCGCTGCTTTCCGCCAAAATGGGAGGACCTTGGGGGCGGGCCAATGCAATCACCAGAAAAAACAATGCTGTCAATTGCAGCACCAGGGGCAATATGCGACTCGCTCTTTGCGGCTTTAAATTGAGACGCGGCCACAGGTTCGGAGCGATCAATGTTGCCAGAGCTTGTTTTTGCCAGCGGTGCAACCGGTAAGCCAAAAATGCCAAGACAGGTAAAATGAGCAGTCCAGACAAAAGGGTGGGTTGGCCCAAGCGCAAAAAGCCCAGGTGAAAGCCCAGCCAAAAAACCAGTCCCAAGAGACTGAGAATAGGGAGTATTCTTCCAAGTAAACGCATCGTCAGCCCTCTGGCCTTAGGGTACAATACAGCACAATGTATCTCTCTAGTCGTTCAAATCCCAAAATTAAATTTATACGTAGCTTACACCAAAAAAAGCTGCGTGATCAGCATCAACTTTTTTTGATCGAAGGTGAGAGCCTGGTTCAAGAGGCACTGCAGATCGGTTGGCCTTTGCTGCAGGTGGTGGGTCTTGGAGCCTTGCCGACTTTGCCTGCTGAGACAGAGGCTCTGGAAGTGAGCCCCGAATTAATGGCCCAGCTCACGACCCTGAGTTCTCCCCCTGCTCTTTTGGCTGTGGCCCAGCAGAAACGACTTTCTCCCCCCGACTCGGCCCGTTCGTGTCTGCTGGTCACTGCGCCAATACAAGATCCTGGCAATTTTGGTGCATTGTTGCGTTTGGCTGATGCCATGAATTTGGCGGGGGTTTGGGTTGTGGGTGAGGGGGTTGACCCCTACCATCCCAAAGTTGTGAGAGGGGCCATGGGATCCGTCTTGCGGATGCCTGTACGTGTTCTGTCAACAACGGCAGAGCTCCTTGGCCTCAAAGCGGCAGGCTGGACCTTGCTGGCTACGGCAGCTGATGGGCAGGCTTCGAGTTTTGAGTTTTCCTTTCCTGCCAAAACCGTATTTTTGTTGGGCAGCGAGGGACCAGGCCTGCCTGTTGAACTGACAGAACTGGCCGACCTCAGTTTACGGATTCCGATTCAAGCGCGGGTGGAGTCGCTGAATGTAGTCACCGCTGCGGCAATGTTGTTGCAT
>JBIKWL010000023.1:0-49005 GCA_044356335.1 Candidatus Sericytochromatia bacterium | reverse complement strand
CCGGCTGCGGCCTCTAAATGGCCAATTTGGGTCTTGACGGAGCCCATTTTTAAGGGCGGGAGCGCTGAGCTCAACCGGGCTTGGCCATAGACTTCACCCAGGGCACGGGCTTCAACCGGATCACCCAGCGGGGTTCCCGTACCGTGGGTTTCAACATATACGACCTGCGCTGGGTCGATCTCTGCGTCTGCACAGGCTGCTTGCAAACTGCGGCGCTGTCCCGCTGGGCTCGGCGCACTCAGGCCATTGGTTTGACCATCTTGAGACATACCCGAACCACAGATCAATGCATAAATACGGTCTTGATCCACTTGGGCCTGGGCCAAGGGTTTGAGCAGTACCAGCCCGGCTCCCTCCCCGCGCACCATACCGTCGGCGGCGGCATCAAAGGTTTTACATTTGCCATCTGGGGCCAAGGCCTGGGCCTCTTCAAAGCCCTGCTGCAGCAAGGGGGAGAGCAGAATATTCACGCCGCCGACCAAGGCCATTTCCGCTTGGCCATTGTTCAGGCTTTGCAGGGCCAAATGCAGGGCGGTGAGCGCAGATGAACAGGCGGTGTCAACCACCAGACTGGGGCCGTGAAAATCAAAGAAATAGGAGAGACGATTGGCAATCACGCTGGTGGCTGCACCCGTAATGGTGTACATATTGACCTGATCCAGCCCCTGTAATTGGGTATGGGTATAGTCCACGCTCGAGACCCCGATAAACACCCCTACCTTTTTTCCGCGCAGGTTTTCACTGGGTTGGCCAGCATCGAGCAGGGCTTCCAACCCCAATTCCAGCATCAGGCGCTGTTGCAGATCCATGCTGGCGGCCTCAGTGGGCGTCACACCAAAATAGTCGGGATCAAATCCACCCAATTCAGACAATTGGCCCGCATAATGGGGGCTCTGCAGTTCAAAGCGCTCAGGGGGAATGGGTTTGACTGCATTTGTGCCCGAGCGCAGCAATTCCCAAAAAGCCTCAGGGCTTTCTCCGCCTGGAAAACGGCAGGCCATGCCAATAATTGCGATGGGAGGGTGAGACATTTTGCTCCAGATGACCGTCTGTTGAGATTACTACAGTTTAACGGATTCTGAAGAGAGTCAGTTTAAGCAAGTTGTTTTAATTCCCCTTTGCAGAGATGCTGAACGCCCTTGAGACATTTTATTGTGGCTCATTATTGTGGCTCATTCTCTGGCCTTAATTGCATCACAAAAAAGACATAGCCATAAGCTCCCTCCGATTGTTTGTGAATCAGAGGTTCTTGTTCGGCTTCGTCCAATTGGGTTAATAACGTTGGCTCAGTTGCGTATTTTTGCCGCAATTGTTGAATTCGGGCCAACATGGGTGTGTAATAGTCCTGCCACCAAGCTGAATCGGGTAAGACAAAATGACCCTGCTCACGATAGCCTTGGGCAATGATTTGGGCCAAGCGGCTGGAGATATTTGTCATGGCCGGATACTCGGACCAAAAATCTTTGAGAAATTTGGGCCTTTCACTTTTGAGCCAACAAGGTTCAGTCACGGCCAGAAAACCACCCGGTTTGAGTAAGCGTTTCCACTGTTTTAAAGCCGCTTCAAAGCCCAAAAAATACATCGCCCCTTCACACCAGATCAAATCAAAAGACTGATCTGCAAAAGGCAAGTCAAACATCGATGCCTTGACTGCTTGAATGCGTTTGCTGAATCCTGCCGCTGCGGCTCTGTGCTTCAGATCGTGTAAAAATGGGTCGTGAGTATCCACAGCCGTGATTTGTCCCTGACTGATTTCAGCCAGATCCAGGGTTTGTTTTCCTGGGCCACAGCCGATATCCAAGATGTCTGGCTTGGCTGGCAATTCTGATGCCAGGAGGTAGGCGCGCTGGGTCGAAGCCTTGTCTCCCGGCCCTTCACGTGGCAACCCGCTGTGAATTTCCCAAAAAAGTGGTGGAAAGTTGGTTTCAGTCATCCGAACTGACTCCTTTTTTGTGCACCCGTTGGGTCAAGGCTGGGTATTTCGCCAAGAGAGCCGCTGGGCGAATCGGCCGGGGGACCAGATTCCCGCCACAATTGGGACAGACCGCTTTCAATACCTGGCTGACACAGTCGCTGCAAAAAGTGCATTCAAAGGTGCAGATGTGGGCCAGGGAAGAATCGGGGGGCAAATCCCGATCACAGTTTTCACAATTGGGGCGGAGTTCCAACATGGTTTTTTCACTCAGCCCATTTTGACACAGTGGGGACGTTCTTGCAGGCGATTGACGTAGTCGCGCACGACCGGATGTTCGGTATCAGCACCAAACATGCGCTTCCAAATAAACTGCGCGCCGATCAAAATATCTGCCACCGTAAACTGCTCACCAAAGAGGTAGGGTCCCTCGCCAATTTCTTTGGCGATCAGGGCTTCGCAATTGGCAAAATCGTTCCAACCGCGGTACACAGAGGTTTCGACCTTGAGCAGGCTGTCGCCCATGGCGGGCTCCAA
Organism: Candidatus Sericytochromatia bacterium; assembly: GCA_044356335.1. Taxonomy (GTDB): domain Bacteria; phylum Cyanobacteriota; class Sericytochromatia; order UBA7694; family UBA7694. Next base: position 46,556 of record JBIKWL010000023.1, on the reverse strand, counting down.
TTGCGAGGTGGCAAAGACCATCAGCGAGAGAAATCTTCCCCGCTCAGGCGAGCCAATCGGCGGCGCCAAGCCAGCTTCGGGGTGTTTTTCGGCGAGATAGAGTCCAATCGCCACGGTTTCAAAGATCTTTTGGCCATCATCGAGCAAAGCAGGCAATTTGCCTGCAGGGTTGATCTCCAAAAAGGCAGGGGTTTTGTGTTCCTTTTTTTCAAAATCAATCGGGACCAACTCGTATGCCACTTGGAATTCATCGAGCAGCCATTTGGCAATGCTGGCTCGGCTGCGGGGATTGTAAAAGAGTTTCATTATAGCGCTCCTGAGATAGTTTATAACGCCAGCAAAGGCCGTTCAGCAGCTGGCAGGCTTTCGGTTTTGATGCCCTCTGCGCTGATGGTGATCAGCAGAAAATCGGCGATGGGGATGGTCTCTTCCCGCATTTGGGTTTGGCCTGGCATGCGAAAGCGAATTTTGAGCTGGGTGCCTTTGCTGAGATTGTCCTTGAACTGTTTGCCCGGCGCGATTTTTTCATTTTTTAACGCCAGAGAACCCGTCTGGCTGTGATTTTGTTGGGTGGGATCCGATGAGCGGTTGACTGAAAATTCAGAATAATCCAATTCAACCTCGGTGGCCAATTTGTTTTGAATCTGGATCAGACAACAATTCGCCTGCTGAGTGCTGCTGGCTCTTTCTGGGGCCTTTTCACGGGCCGCACATCCGGGTAAATATAGCAAACTGGCAGTTAATAAACAGAGAGTCGTTATTTTCATGGAAAATATTCCTTTGTGAGCGGGATTGGGTGTCTCATTTTAACCTGAAATTTAAAAGTATTATTGGTATTTGGCACTCGGTATTTGCCTCTCGGTATTTGACAGCCGAAATCGCATACACTAATATACATTTTACATTCTTTTCAGGAGTCTTACAATGCCCGGATTTAAACCCCTTGGCTATAATTCCGTCTCACCCTATTTAATCGTCCGAGATGCAGCCGCCACCTTGGCTTTTTTAACTGAGGTTTTTGCTGCCACGCCTTTGCGCCAATTCCCAGACGGAGAAGGCCGTTTGATGCACGCCGAAGCCAAAATAGAGGATACGGTGATCATGCTGGCAGATGGGGCGCCGGGATGGCCTGCGCTTGGTGTCCATGTGCATATTTATGTCGCTGATGTTGATGCTACCTATGCCAAAGCGTTGGCCTTCGGAGCGGAGTCGGTTCAAGTCCCAGTAAAAAAACAAGATGCGGACAAACGCGGAGGTGTCAAAGATGCTGGCGGCACCACCTGGTGGATTGCCACCGAGGTCGAATAGGTAAATAACCCCTTTGCCCAGCCCGAAACCAACCAAACCTGGCTCAAAACCAACTGTTACGCGCCCATCACGGAGTTAAATCACAGGAACAATGACAGGCTCTGTCACTGAATTGTTTCGGCTTTCTCCAGAATCGCAGCCTGGGCCACAAATTCCTGAAACGAAGGAATGCAGTGTGAGGGCATAATCGCCGTATCTGGATTTTGGGTGTGGTAGCTGAGTATGTCAGCAAGATCCTGCTTGTACTGGCTGGGGTTGTTCATCAGGGTCATTGCCAAAGGGTGGGGCAAACGCTGCTCAAGATAGCCTTCGCGCAGCCAACAGGCATCGGCAATCAAAAAGAGCGGGCCCTGGGTGGTTTGAATCAGAGCGCCCAGTTGACCACAAAAATGGCCTTCTAATGGAATCAGAACAATGCTGCCATCGCCAAAGAGGTCGTAGCTATAGGCAAAAGGGGGCACTGGAGCGATACGCAAGGGGCTGTCTTCGCGGTCGATCAGCAAAGCCCTGCGTTCAAAATCGTCGGGCATCAGGGCGGGTAAAAAGCCTTTGCGTGTGGCTGCGATGCCTTTGAGCGAACGCACCTGTTCATAGCCTTGGCGCAAACAGACAAACCGGGCTTTGGGAAAGTCGCGCAAACCCGTCACATGGTCACCATGAAAATGTGAGACCAAAATGTATTTGACCTCATTGGCAGAAATTCCGCGCTGCTTGAGTTGGGCCACAGCGGTTTCTTCGGGTTTGAGAAAAACCGGAGTGACCTGGGCGTAGAGTCGGTAGGGATAGCGCCGGGTGGCCCCAAAAAAATGCTCACTATAACCCGTGTCATAGAGCAAAATGCCTTCAGTGGGGTGCTCAATCACTGCAAAGAGAGAGGGAAATTGACAGGTTTCGTTGGCTTCGCCATGCAAAACCATTTTGCGACTGTGGGTACAATAGCCGCCCTGCAAGAGCGAAATTTTGACTTTCACGTTAATAGCGGGCAATTTCAGGGTCGATATACAAAGACCAGGCGTCGATGCCTCCGGTCAAATTTTTGACCTGGGTAAAGCCTTGCTGCACAAAATATTCAGCCGCTCCCCGGCTGCGGCCGCCGTGGTGGCAGGTAAAAATAATCGCTGCGTCTTTGTCCCAAGTGCCTAACATTTCTTCGGCCAGTTCTTCGGTCAATTGAATACTGCCGGGAATCAGGCAAATTTCACGTTCAAATTCTTCACGCACATCCACCAAGCGGGGCGGATTTTCACTTTTGAGCAGTTCCGCTGCTGCGTGTACGGATAATTCCATCTCGTCCATCTTTGATACTCCTTGTGTTTTCAAACTGAATCTGTCAGATTGAGCAGGTTGTTTTGCTCTCAGTGTAACGCTTAAAAGCCTTCCCGGCTATAATGAATGGCATGTGGCCCTTCTCGCGAAAAAAATCTCAATCAGACCTGTTTCAACTTCAACAGGGGCTGTTTGAATCTGCCTATTTGGAATTTTTAACAGCGCAATTATTGGACTCTCCTTATTTGGCCCAGAATGTCCTCAATGCGCGATTTGCCTCCACCGAAGGTTTTTCGGTGATCTTTCAAAGTGCCCAATTGCCGCGCGTGTTGAAGGACTTTCCCTTTTTAGCGACCTATTTGGCACAGCTGATGCGACCTGAGATCAATCTCTATTATCTAAATGCCCTGGCCCTGAACCAAAGTGCGCGGGTGGAGCGACATATCGACCACAGTATTCGTGGCTATGGCACCGAATTGCCTTATCCCCAGCAGGTAAGTGTGCTCTATGTGAATATTCCTGCGATGTTGGGCGGGGCGCTCATGCTTTACGATCCAGCAGAAAACCCACTCACAGAGATCCAGCCTCAAACGGGTCTTTGGCTGGATTTTCGGGGCGATCTTAAACATGCAATTAGTCCTGTGCAATCACTTCCAGAGGCCTCAATGCCCCGTCTCAGTTTGGTCTGTGAACAATATGCTCTGAGCCCAAGTGAGTTAGAATCTGTGCCTGAATACGTACTCAAATCGACGGTCGGCTTTGGCACTTTTTTGGCAGTGGAATCCCACGAGACTTGAATTAAACCCTCGGCCTGACCTAGAATCAGGGGAGAGGTATCACTCGGATGTCTAAACTATTTTTTGCTCTTGCCCTGCTGCTCTGTCTCTTGGCCCTGCCAGGTCTTTTGGGCTGTACCCCTTCGGATGCCAAAGACAAACAAAGCCAAACCGTTGAAAAATTTAAAGTGGTCAAAACGGCTGCTGAATGGAAAAAACAGCTTTCGCCACAGGCTTACCATGTCTTGCGTGAACACGGTACTGAGCGGGCCTTTACCAGCCCCTTTCATGCCAGCAAAGCCAAAGGGGTCTATTATTGCGCAGCCTGTAAACAGCCCCTGTTTAGCTCTGCAGATAAGTTCGACTCAGGTACAGGCTGGCCGAGTTATACCCGGCCACTCGAGGCCACTTTGATCGGTAAAAAAGAAGACCGCAGTCTCTTTGGCTCGCCCCGTACAGAAGTGCATTGTTCCCGCTGTGGTGGCCATTTGGGCCATGTCTTCGACGATGGTCCTGCCCCGACAGGTTTGCGTTATTGCATGAATGGCGTGGCCCTCGGTTTTCAAGCCGGAGGCACCACACTTTCAAGTTTTTACCAAACTATGACCAAACCTTGACACTTCTCTTTGAGCCGTGACGGTCAAGTTCTCTGGGCCTTTTAAAATCGGAATATGGGATGATTTCCCCACGATTTTAAAGGACAGATTTTATGGCTCTTGCAACACTCACTCAGCCCTCTGAACGCACCTACGCTCCGATCGGCTGGACCTTTTTTATCCTTATGCACCTGGCCTGTCTGGGGGCCTTCTTTGTTGGGGTTAGCCCTGTTGCGTTGGCAATGGCAGCGGCGCTTTATCTGATTCGCATGTTTGCGATTACGGCTTTTTATCACCGCTATTTTTCGCACCGCACATTTAAAACCTCACGTCTGGCGCAATTTTTATTTGCTTTTTGGGGTGCGACCGCTGCCCAACAGGGCCCACTCTGGTGGGCTGAAAAACACCGCCATCACCACAAGTATTCAGATATGCCCGAAGATTTACATTCACCCGTTCAAAGTGGATTTTGGATGAGCCATATTGGCTGGGTGCCTTTACAAAAGAATGTTGGGACGGATTATCGCAAAGTCCCCGATCTGGCCAAATTCCCAGAATTGGTGTGGTTAGACAAAAACCATCTCGTGCCACCCGTGCTTTTGGGCTGCAGTCTCTGGCTCTTCGGAACAGCTCTGGAGCAATTCTGGCCTGCTTTGGGCAGCAATGGCATGCAAATGTTGGTCTGGGGCTTTTTTGTCTCAACGGTTGTGCTCTACCATGGAACCTTTACGATCAATTCGCTCTGCCATGTCTGGGGCTCGCGCCGCTATGCCACGAAAGACGACAGCCGCAATAATTTCTGGTTGGCCCTGATCACCCTTGGCGAAGGCTGGCACAACAACCATCATTATTACGCCACCTCTGTGCGCCAGGGCTTTTTCTGGTGGGAAATCGACGTCTCGTATTATCTCTTGCGCTTGCTGGGGATCTTGGGCATTGTTTGGGACTTCAAACAGGTGCCTGCCCATCTCAAGGCGAAACAGATTTTAACCAAAGAAATTTAAATTAAGCCCCTTTGCCCACTCCTGCTGATATCTGTTAAGCTAAACTCGCGAATAATTTTTATTCGCCCAAAAGTTTCTAAAATAGTTTAAATTTATCAGCAGCGTGGGAAAAAATGAAAAAAATCAAACTGGCGACCCATCTCATCTTGACGGGCTTTTTGCTCAGCAGTTGCAGCCCAGAGCTGCTGAACAATCTGCTCAAACCCAATTCGGAGAACGTCTCCCCCTCTGTTGAACCAGACAGTTTTTTAAAACCCACCTCACCTCCCTCTTTGGCTGAAAGCAGTAAGCCGGTGATTCGGGCCTCTGGCCCACTCTCGTTGCCCACTGCCACGCCCACGCCGCTGGTGGCTGTTTCGGGGATTCTGGTGGCTCCGCCCCCCTCTTTTGAACTGGTTCCTCCTGGTTACAATGCGATTATTTCGATTGATTATGGGGCCCCAGGGGCCCCATAATCAATCGCCGTCAGGTGATCTATGCGGGTGGGCCGACTGACTATTTTTACCTGAATTTTAAACAATCGCGTATTTTGCCCGCAGGTCAAGGCGTCAAAGTGATGTCGGGTGATGGCCGCGAGATTGCCCGTGTCACAGAGCTCAGTCAGAGCGTGCGGGTGAATGGCAACACGGCGATTTTGGAGGCCTCTTGGGATGGCCAAGGGGAACTGCCCAAGACCACTGTCGAACAATTTGCCATCCACACCGGTACGGCCCCTTCGGTGCCGGTCGAAGAAAGCGGCCTCAAGAATAAATTAAGCAGTTTTCCCCTGAAATTAAATACCCCCGTGACCCTGCTTGATGGGGTTGAGCGGGAGCGCAATCAGCCCAGCAAACAGACCACTTATTTTGTCAGCGTACCGAATGTGCGGGGCAAAGCCATTGATATTACCATCGATGGGCGGGCCAAGATTCTCGTCAGTGAAGAAATCAATCAATTTTTGCTGCCCACCAGCGATTTGGCTTTTCGTGAACTCGACAGCCGAGAAGTGTTAGGAAGCACCTACACACTTTCGCTGCGCCCAGCCAATGTTGATACCCTCTTTCTAACCGTGACCCTGGATGGGGAATACCGAGATGGCTATGGTATCTTGAGCGTAAACGAAATCAAAGAGGAACCGCGCTTTCAGGTGTATTATGAAGGCAGTCCCAGCGAGCATGGCTTTGCCGATGAACCGACGATGCGCACCAAGGTGGATCAGATCATCCAACAGGCCTCACGGCTTTTGTACCAAGCCACAGAAGGGCGGATCCGGATCAAAACCTACGGCTTAAATATCAAAAAGGGCTGTCCCCCACTGAATGTTTTGCCTGTGGACCCCCATGTCTGCATTTCCACCCAAGATATTCTGGGCGATTTTTGGCGCTCTCATGCCCTGTCCGGAAATCAGATCAGCCTTGAGAAACAAGAAGGTGTCCCTTCGGAGAACTACAACACCACCGATTTGGGCAATATATGGGCCCATGAATTTATGCACTGGCGCTTTGGTTTTTTGGATGAATATGGTGAAACCTTTGGTTTGGGGCCCAGTGTGTCAATCTGCCCGATTTCAATGATGGACAACCACACTGCGACTGAGCTTTGCTGGAGTGACAATCACAATCCCACAGGAAATACGACTTTGACAGTGAAAACAGGGGGACAGTCGATGTGGGCTGCATTGGGCCAACGCCTCAATTTTACCCCTCCCAGCAATTCCCCCGTGCGTATTTTGAGGGCCGATTCAGGGGTTAATTTCCCGATGTAACAGCGCTAACGCAGGAAGAAGCCGTTGGAGTTGATCCAATCGCTGTAAAGCGTAAAGGTCAGTGGAGCGGTCACGCGCACCATAAAAGTCGGGCCTGCGGGTTGGGGATAGACAGGAAAAGCCATATCTACACCCAAGATCGAGCCCGTGGGCGTGATTGCATTGACGCCCACCCCCGCGCCCAATTGCAGATTGCGTGGCACGGGATTGTCATTCCAATAGGCCCCGGCATCGACAAAGGCATTCAGATCGAAGGCCCAATCCTCCAGAAAACTGCCCAGGCCAGGCGTGGCGAGCATTGACTCAAAAAAAGCATCCATGCTGAGCTTAGAGGGCTTGTAGATCAGGTGAAATTCTGGCGAACTGCGCACGCTGTGCCTTTCGGTGATCGAGAACTCTCTGGCTCCGCGCACGAGCCAATTGCCGGTATTGAGAAAGCCCCTGTAAAAGGGGAATTTTTGGCCCAGAGTTGCGCCCAGGGCCGTGCGAAACAAAAATGTGCCCTGCCATTGGGGACCTTGAAAAGGGGTCCAGAAGGAGAATCCTGTGGCTGTGGTCTGGGCATATTGAGTTTCACCAACGCTGCCCGAAAGCTGAAAACGCAAAAAGTTGCCGTTGCGGGGAATGATAAAATCGTCCACGTCGGAGTAGATCAAATTGATCGAAGGCAAAAATAACAGGTCACTGGCTTGGCCACTTTGACTGAGCGCAGGGCTCGGTGGCAAATTGTCGGGGCCATTAAAAAAGCTATCTTGGATAATACTTAAATTGGCCACGCCACGCAAATAGCGATGGGATGAGGGGTCTGACCAGATGGGAAAACCGCTGTAAAGATCGCCCCCGAAGCTTTGAATCCAGGTGACCTGAGTGGGTTCGCTGGCTTTTAAGCCCCGGTAGATATAGTCGACTTTGTTGTATTGGTTGAAGCCCAGGGTCATGCCCGGAATCGGCAATTGTGTCGTCGAAGCGCCCACGACATACTCCCAGTCTTGGACCAAATACGCGGGCTGATTGAGCACAGGCAGATTATTGCGTTTGACCAGGGCGCGAAAGACCGAACCTTCGAGCAAATAATTGTCGGTAATGACACCTGCGGTCAGGGCCAGACCCGTAATTGAATTGCTGCTGAGATTGCCCGTGGGCAAAACGGCGGAATAGGTTAAAATCTCGAGCGCAGCACTAATTTTCCCTGGGCCGCTGGAGCTGAAATGCAGGGTGATGGGCACAAAGAGATTGTGTTCTAGCCAGGTCAAGTCTTTGAGAAAGGCATTGTAGTTAAAGGGCTGGCCTGGCACCGCGCTTGCGAAATTTTGGCTGACAATCCAGCGCAGCAAAGGAGTACCCCCGGTAATCTCCAAGGCTTCCAAAACCACCTGTGCTTCGGCTTTCTCAGTGATGGTGACAGCCGGTTGGTCCGAAAAGGCTTGGCTGACATGCACCTCGGCATTGGGATTGCCTCTTTGCAGATACATATCGCGGATATAGGCTTCAAGGGATTGTTCACTGCCGGGCAAATTTTCAGCTGTCACCAGCCATTCCAGCACCCGTTGGCGTAAATAGGCATTGGAAATAAGCTCTGTTTGGTTATCCAAACGCTCTATCCGTAAATTTTGAAGAGGAGGCCCAGCTTGAACTGGCCATGCCACGAGACAAAGTCCCAGGATGAGCGTGGCTTTCAGCCAAGATTTCTGTAGCTCAATCATCTTCCCGGCGCACGGCCCGCTCTATTTGTCGTTTGACGTCTTTTTCTCGCAGGGCATGGCGTTTGTCGTAGAGTTTTTTCCCACGGGCCAGACCCACTTCTACTTTGAGCCAATTGCGTTGCCAGTACATTTTTGTGATCACCAAGGTCAGTCCTTTTTCTTGGGTTTTGCCGATCAAACGGCTGATCTCTCGCTTGTGCATGAGCAGTTTGCGGGGACGCAAAGGGACGTGATTCATCACATTGCCGTGGCTATAGGGGCTGATATGCAAATTGAGCACCCAGATCTCACCTTTGTCAATTTGCGCATAATTATCTCGCAAATTGACTTGCCCGGCACGCACAGATTTGACCTCGGTGCCCACGAGTGTAATCCCCGCTTCGAAGGTCTCTAAAATTTCGAAATCGTGATACGCCTTGCGGTTGACGCTCACGATCCGATCCTGTTTTTTTTCTTTGTTTGCCATTGTTAAAATCTTCTGAAAAGCCCTGAAAAAGTATGTTGCTCAGTTTAACACAGATCTGCACATGGGTCAGAAACAACCTGCTTCCTGCCTATACGTGGTTCAAAGGCTGTGTTATATTCTCTTAATCAGACCTGATTCAACTCTGTTTTGGGGCTTATTTTTGGAGATAGATGGAGAATGTAATGCACAAGCTGTGGACAACTGGAATCACTTTTGCCTTGCTGGCAGTGGCTTTGCCGCTCAATGCATCAAGTTTGATGTTTGATGCACGTTCTGACTTCCCCGCTCATTTGAGTGATACCACAGGCCGCCATTTTGCCTCGCTTAAAACTGAACAACAGGTTTTGCTGGCTGCCCTCAACGAAGTGGGTGAAATGCCTGTTCTGCGCAGCCATCATTTGACCCAGTATGAGTTAGAGGGACTGCTATTGCGTTCATCAAAACTTTCATTTAAAAATCCAACCAATGCCCAATTAGAAGCCCATTTGAGCTTGGATACCGATCAGATTTCTCAGTATTTTAAACAGGCCAATTTGGATTCTCCCGTTTTTCAGGCCTATGCCCATTTGCGTCAAAAGCAAGAAGAAATACGCAAAAAAATGGAGACCCTTGCAGATAAATCCGAAGAGTCCAGTTTGAATCAGCAATACCAAGTTTTGCAGGTTTTAGAACAGGGCCTGCGGGCCTATGACCAGAAAGACTGGAAATTGGCTGAAGAGCGTTTCAGCGCGGCTCTCAAAAATGACAACAAACTGATCTCGGCCTACAATAATCGGGGTCGGGCCCGAATCATGCTTTATGATTTAAACGGGGCGCTTCAGGATTTTAAACAGGTGCTCTGGCGCGATCCACGCAATGCCTCTGCTCTGTTTAATCAGGGCTATGTTTTGAGCTTAAAGAACCAGCCCAAAGCTGCCTTGGAGTCCTTTAATCAGGCGATCTCCCTTGACCGCGACAATGCGCTTTATTACAACAACCGTGGCACTGTTCACAATGTTTTGGGCGAAAACAAATTGGCCCTGGAAGATTTTCAGCGGGCCACTGAGTTAAATAATCAGGAAAGTTCGTATTTCCGCAATCGGGCCAAAACCTGGCTCTATCTTAAGAATCAGGCCAATGCGCTCGAAGATTACAATACCTGTCTGCGCCTTTCTCCCCGCAATGTGACGTATTATTTGGAGCGGGGACAATTGCTTGCCAATCTGAAAGATCCCCATGGCGCACTTGCCGATTTTACCAAGGCCCTGTTTATTGAACCCGATAACAGCGATGCACTCTATTTGCGGGGGCAAATCTATGCCCAATTAAATGTGCGCCATTTGGCCCTGTCTGACTATAACAGAGCGATCAAATTGTCTCCCGATTCGCCTTATTTCGAGCGCCGGGGCATTGCCCATTCGGTGGAATTGGATCAAAAGAAACGCCTCGCCGACTACACAGTTCTGATCCAACGTCATCCCAAAGTGGCTGAATATTATTTTGAGCGCGGAGCTGCTTATCTTTATCTGCGCCGCCCGGCCCAGGCTTTGGCAGACTTTGAGCGCGGCTTAAAACTGGCAGGGGCCGAGAAAAAAATTGAAGGCAGCCACTATTTTTACCGGGGCCTGGCATTGCGCGAACTCAATCGCTGTGATGCTGCCATGGCCGATTTTAAACGGGCCTGTGACCTCGAACTGAAAGAGGCCTGTGAACATGGTTGTGGCCCACAGCCTACAGCTCCTGAGGCGGGTAGTGAGAGCAAGGAAAAAAGCGCGAATACACCGCCTGCCGCCGCTGACAAAGGCGAAAAAGCAAATTCAGCTCCAGCAGCCAAAGATGATTTGGAAGATACCTCAGACAGCGATTTGGACGAATAGATCTGAGGCCAGTGGCAAGGTGCCTTCGAGCATGCCCACTGCAGCCAGATTTTGGATCACTTTTTCTAAAATGGCTGGGTCCAGATGGGCCTCTGTCGCCCATTTGACCCCTGCAAACCAATCACGGGCTTGATCTTGGCGCAGTTGGTAGCGTTCACTGACGTAAGTCACAGAATCTTCGCCATTGGCCATAAACACAGCCGTTTCCTGGTAAATGACCTGCAGCAGAGTCAGTAAAGCTTGCGGCGACTCCAAAATCAGGGTTTCTCGGGCGGCGATGACAAAGGAGGGCCAGGGGGTGGGAAATTCTCCCAAGCGTTTTAAGGCCCCTGCTTCAACCCGGGGAGCGGTGGTGTATTTTTCCCACAAAAAAACATCCGCCCGACCTTCGCAGACGGCTGCTTCGAGGGGGGCAATACCACCGGCCACATGGAAGTGGATCTCTTCGTGGGGATCCCAACCCTGTGCTTGGGCCAAGAGCATGGCCATCAGGTGTGAACCACTGCCAAAACGGCTGATGGCAAAGGTTTTATTGTGCAGATCCTGGATGTTTTGCAAGGGTGAATCAGCAGCCACATGAATGCCCCAGGCCAGAGGCGATGGCACATAGGCGCCAATGATGCGGCTGCCGCCCATGCGAGCGATATCGTTGACAATGCCTTCGGTTAAAACCACTGCAAGATCCAATTGTTCTGAGCGCAAATCGGCACACATGGCACCTGTTCCCGTGGGGTAGAGCTGAAACTCAACCTCCAGGCCTGCCCGGGCAAAAGATTGTTTTTCAATGGCCCGATGCCAAGGGGAGTTAAAATGTTCGGGCACGCCGCCCACGCGCAAAATTTGAGTCATCATTCATCCTCACTGGAAAACAAGGGAATAGTTAAAATTCAGGTTAAGGAATATTATAGCTTGTCCCTGCCAGATCTTGTCCTGGGGTATACTTGCAGCTATGCAAAATACCCAACATTCTTATCCTCCCGTCAGTCGTTGGGCCTTGGGCTCTTTGTTAACCATGTTGTTTTTGGCCGCCATCGACACCACCATTTTGTCTACGGCCATGCCAAAAGTGATCGCCGAATTGGGGGGATCCGAACTCTATCACTGGGTATTTTCCGCATTTATGGTGGCATCCACCGTGGCCACGCCTTTTTATGGTAAATTTGCCGATCTGCTGGGTGTCAGGCGTTGCATGTTGGTGGCTGTTTCCCTCTTTCTCTTGGGTTCTGCGCTCTGTGGTGCCGCGCGCAGTATGCCGTTTTTGATTGCCGCTCGGGCCTTACAGGGCTTGGGTGCCTCTGGATTAATGGGGCTGACGATGATTGCTTTTGGTGTGCTTTTTCCGCCTGAGCAGCGGGGAGCGCGTCAGAGCATGGTCAGTGTGGTCTGGGGGGTTTCCAGTTTGGTCGGGCCTTTATTGGGCGGATTTTTGGTCAGTGTGATGCACTGGTCTTGGATTTTTTGGTTTAATTTGCCTTTGGGATTGCTGACGACGCTGGTCTTTGCGCTGCGTTTTCCGGCGCAAGAGGCGCCACTTGTGCCACAGGCCCGAAAACCCTTTGATTGGCCCGGTGCCTTCCTTTTGCTTGTGGGGCTGACGGCAACGATGTTTTGTCTGGCAGCTGGGCAAAGCAGCTATTTGGCGCTCGGTGGCGTGGGGCTCTTGTGCCTGTACTATTTCTTTCGACGTCAGGGTCAGGTGCCCGAGCCTTTGATTCCCCTGCATTTGTTTCAATCCAGTGCGGTCAAGACAGCACTGGGACTGGGTTTACTCAGCAATATTGCCATGTTTACAGCGCTCACCTATGTTCCGCTTTTTCTGCAAGAAGTCATGAAACACTCTCCGACGGCTGCTGGTCTGGTGCTTACTCCCATGATGCTCTCTTGGCCCCTGGCCAGTGCGGCAGCCGGCCTCAAGGTCAATCGCTATGGCTTTCGGCGCTTGATTATTTTGGGGGCTTTGTCGATGGTGGCTGGCTTGAGCGGGATCAGCCTGGGGCATTTGTCTCAGCAGTCCCTGTGGGTGATTGGGGCCTTTTCGGCCCTGCTGGGCTGTGGCATGGGTATGATGACTTCAATGCTGGTGATCTGTGTGCAGGTCTCCGTTCGTCCAGGTGAAATTGGGACGGTCTCAGCTGTGCTCAATTTGAGCCGCAATCTCGGCTCTGCGGGTGGGGTCAGTGCCTTGGGTGCTTTGCAAGTTGCTCTGCTTGCTGCCCATGGCTTAGAAGGCTCACTGGCCGCCGTATTTTTGCTGCTCTGGGTGCTCAGCTTGCTCAGCTTGGTTTTGGCTTTTAAAGCGCCGAATTCAACCCCTGCGGAGTTGGCGCAGCAGGTATTGGCAAAGACCTAAACGGAAGCGGTGCTGAATTCTGGCTCTGTTTGCTCTGGGCTGGCTTCATGCCAATTATCATAATCGGCGATAAAGCGCAAAATGGTGGCTTTGATTTCGCCAAAAGACCTTAAATCGCGCAAATGGGCCTTGAGGTATTTGACATTGCGCAAACCATGGAAATAATTGCCATAGTGTTTGCCCATTTCGAGGGTGCCCCGGCGTTCGCCTTTGAGCTGGATCGACAAATCAAGATGTTCCAGCAGAACCTCTACCCGTTCTTCCAATGAGGGAAAGGGCAGCAATTCACCTGTTTGCAGATAGTGTTTGCTGCGTTCAAAAATCCAGGGATTGCCGTAACTGCCGCGGCCAATCATGACCCCATCAACTTTGGCGACTTGCAACATACGCACCACATCTTCAGGGCTGACCACATCCCCATTGCCGATCACAGGGATCTTCACTGCGGCTTTGGCTGCGCCGATCAAATCCCAATTGGCCTGGCCTTTAAATTTTTGCGTGCGGGTACGGCCATGAATGGTCAAGGCCTGAATCCCACAGGATTCCAACATTTTGGCGATTTCGACGATGGTGATTTCGCTGTCGCACCAGCCCAGACGGGTTTTGGCTGTCACGGGGATTTTCACGGCATCGACCACTGCGCGGGTGATCTCTTCCATCAGTTCAGGGGTTTTTAACAGACCCGAGCCTGCCCCACTGCCTGCCACGTGTTTAGACGGGCAACCGTAGTTGATATCCAATATATCTGGGCCTGCCGCTTCGGCTATTTTGGCAGCTTGGACCATGCTCGCCACGCGGTTGCCATAAATTTGAATGCCAATTGGCCGCTCTTCGTCCAGAATTTTGAGTTTGGCCACGGCTTCGCGAATGTCGCGAATCAGGCCTTCGGAACTGACAAATTCGGTATAGACAATATCCGCGCCCCGGCGTTTGCAGACCAGGCGAAAAGCCAGATCGGTGACGTCTTCCATGGGGGCCAAGACCACGGGGGTTTTGTCAAAATTGAGATCGCCAATGCGCATCGAAATCACCTTTCTCAGAGGGGCCAAAAATGAAGCAGAAACGAATTCAAGCAGGCCCTGTGCTTGAATTATTGCCAGAAATTGCGTCCAAAGACAAGGCTTTGGGAGCTTAAGACTTGCCTGTCAGGAATTGTGGTTTGGTACTTTTCGGATTATAGTTGGAAGTTAGAATGCATTGATCTTGTATTTTTTTATTCTTGCAAATCTTGGAGAAATTCCCATGTTGAGGCAAAATCTGTCCCGTCAAGTTTTGGTTGTGGACGACGAACCAGATATCTTTACTCTGACCCGTTTGGCCCTAAAAGATTTGCGTTTTGCTGGCGAGCCTGTGGAATTGTCCTTTGCCGCCAGTGCCGAAGAGGCCAAAGTCTTTCTGACAGAACACCCCGAAACAGCAGTGATTCTCTTGGATGTGGTTATGGAATCCGAAACGGCGGGGCTGGACCTCTGCCGCTGGATTCGCCAGCAACAGGGCGATCAGCGCGTGCGGATTCTCATGCGCACGGGTCAGCCGGGGGTGGCGCCCGAACGTCGGGTGATCGACGATTATGAAATTGATGGCTATTTGGCCAAAGCAGAAATGACCAAAATGCGTCTCTATACAGCCGTCAAAACAGCTTTGAAAACCTACTCAGAACTCAGCCATGCCTATTTCCTGGAACAGGTTTTGACTTTTATTCACAGGGTCGTGCTCGAAATGGAGCGTTTAGAAACCCCTTCAGAAATTCTACAAAGAATGGTTGAAACTGCATTGTTGATCAGCCATGCGCCCCTGGTACTCTTTTATTTGCAATTGCCTGAACTGGAGACCCCCTATCTGCTCTACAGTGGCGATGCCGAGCAAGAGGCAGATCTTAATGCCCGGATCGAAACGGTGATGGCCCAACTCGATCGGGCCAAGGCCAATCCCACTGGAACACTGGTCCCTTTGACATTGCCAGCGGGAGAGGGATGGTTTTATATCGACCTGGAATTGCACAAAGATCCACTCGCAAAGAAAGTTTTGCCGATTCTAGCGGCCCATGCCTCTCATGTTGCAGACAGGATCAAAAATTTACATCTTTAAGATATATTTCTCGGGTCTGAATTTGTTACCATAAATACAAAGATGCTTGGGCATCGGCGCAACTTTTTTACAGGCAGAGGACAAACACTTGGACCTGAATATTCTGATCACCACCAATGGTCCCGGAGAAATTGCCGCCTGGGTACAACCAGTGGTGGAAGTTTTGCGCAATGCGATCCCGCAGGCCCGGATCATTATTGCTTTGGTGCCTTGCCCCCACAGCAGTGGCTATGAAGCCCAGGTGAGCAGCCGTATGTTGGGGGCCACCGTGATGTTGCCCAAAGAGACCATGAATTATTTGCTCACGGGCAAATTGCCGCCCCATGTGGTCTTGGCACGGGAGGGCATTGTCTTGCATTTGGGCGGCGATCAGCTTTTCTCTGTTAGCCTCGGCTGGCGTACCCGCTTTCCGGTGGTGGTCTATACCGAAAAATTGGCCCAGTGGAAACGCCAAGTCAGCCGTTTTTTGTTGCGGGACGAAGGTCTTTATGAGCAGCACCGCAAACGCCGGGTGCCCGCCCACAAATTACACACCATCGGCGATTTAATGGTCAACGCTGTCCACCCCAGCCTCTCTTCGCGAGAGGCCCGCAGCAAACTCAATCTCAGCCACGGCCTGCCTGTGATTTCGCTTCTACCTGGCAGCAAACCACTCAAGGTGCTTTACTCCACCTCATTTATGCTCAAAATTGCCGACGAGCTGAGCCTACTGCTGCCCGAAGCCCAGTTTATTTTGCCCCAATCGCCGTTTACACCGCTCTCTCAATTGCGTGAAGCGGTGCAGGATCCCAAATACATCGATGTTTTGGGCGGGGTGGCCGGAAAAATTGTCCACGACCGCAACAGCACTTCAATTGTGACGCCCCAGGGCAATAAAGTTCAGGTCGTGCCTCCCACCTGGCATTATAACGCCCTGCAGGTTTCCGACCTGAGTATTACCCTGCCGGGAACCAATACCGCAGAATTGGCAGTCTTGGGTATTCCGATGGTGGTGGTCTTGCCTTTAAACAAACCTGAGGTGCTGCCTTTGGATGGTCTCGGCGGCCTGCTGACCCGGATCCCGGTTCTGGGCCCGGTACTGAAAAAGAGCTTGATTCGCGCCTTGCTCAAACGGCTGCGCTTTGTCTCGATTCCCAATCAAAAGGCCGAGCGCATGTTGGTTCCCGAAATTGTTGGGCAGGTCGATGCCTTGGATATCGCCCAAAAATCCTTTCAATTGCTCATGGATCCCCTGCACCGGCGTGAAATTGGCCTGACTTTGCGCACGCTCATGCCCAATCAGAATGCCCCTGTCCAATTGGTGCAGCATTTGCTGGAGGTCTTTGAGATTCACTATGCTCGGCATCCCCACCCGGTGCCCTACCGGCATATTGACCTGCCTCAATCTTCTCACTCCTCGGATTTGGATTCGACCAGTGGCACCAAACGGTCGGGCTGAGTGAAGCGCAAATCCTGGAGGATGCGACATGGGTGAGATCAATAAGATCAGCGCCAATCCCTTTGACGTAAAAATTCAGCAAATGGCGGCAGACCGCCGCTTTAACCGCGAAACCACGATCACCGATGAAGAGGAAAAACGCGGCTCTTCGCCCCAGCAACAGCAAACGGGATCCTCTTCTTCTCAGCCCCAGGCCCAAGAAAATCAGGGCATGACCAATATGCTCGAAACCCTGCGCAAACGCCAGGAAGAAGAGAACTACACCGAATACGTCGACCGGCGCAGCAATTTAATGCGTGAACGGGCGCGCCAGGCTTCAGAAGAATACCTGCGCAATGTCAATGAAATCCGCGAAGAACAGGCCGAAGTCGCTGATAAAATGGTCGAAGAGGAACAGGGTTTTAGCAAGACCTATACCTCGCGGTTGCAAGACATCAGCCAAAAACACGTTGAAAAAATGCTCAAACACAAGGGCGAGAACCACCTCTTTGAGAAGAGCAAAGACCTGCTTGATACGGGCAAAAAAGAGGCTGAAAATAAAGGATTGAGTCTTTCCTCGGCCCGGGCCAAACTGCGTCCAGAGGTCAGCAAATTGATCTCCAGCCGGGCCGAAGACAATGCGGCCAAACCCAACTCCCAAGGGGCCGAAGAACCCGCTCAGACCAATCGCAATCTGCTCGACAATGCCGTGAACAAACTCCGCATGAAATTGGGCGGGGCCCATACCAATGCCCAAAAGGGCATTCCCGGCGAACTCAACCCGATTTTAAAACCACAGGGATCCGAGTTTCAGACCAAAAGCGACGGCCACCTCTTCCGCCCCGATCTCAAACAGGTTCAGCATTCGATGGCCCATGCCAAAGACATTGGCGAAGATCCCAATCGCTATGTCCCCCTTGAAGAGGCGGATATCCAGCGCTTGCTCTTTGAACACAAATTGCCGATGCACCAGGGCACGGTTCAATCCCTTTTATTGGCCTCACAAAAACTGCGAGATTCCAGTCACCATTTCCTCAAAGCCGCTGTTTTGGTCACCACGGCGGGTCTCAGCGCCGAACGGGATTTGATGAAAACGATTGTGGAAGCGCTGCGGACCTACGAAAAATTCCCCCGCCAGACCATTATCAGCAAATTATTGCGCTTTATTTTGGGGGCACGGGTTCAACAGTTAAAATCCCAGCAGCAGCAAACCCAGCCCCAGAATGCACCCGCCCCAGTTGAAGAAAACGATCTGATTCTGATGCAGACCCATGCTGTACCCAATTTTAAAGGTGGGAAAGGCAAATTGGCGACTGGTTTGCCTGCCCAGAATGCACCCTTGCCATCAGGGCCTGATCGCAGCAAGGCACCTCTGTATCAAGCCGTGGAGCGTGATCAAATCACGATCCTCAGCCCAGATGAAATCGCCAAGGCCTATGAAGAAGCGCCGGATATTCATCCGCTCCAAGAAGAAATGACGGCCCTGCTCAAAAATTACGGTCTGCCTGCCAGCAAGGTGATGGCCTTGCAATTATTGCAAAGTGCCCAGGGCAATCCCCTGAGGGCCCAGTCCATGGCAATGCAATTGGCCCTGAGTCAACCCCTCTCACCCGAAGCCCTGCAGGCCCTTGAGCAAAAATTGAGTACACTCAGCGCCGAAGAACGCCAAATGCCCCTGCCCGAACTGCTGGAAAAATTGGAAATACCCTTGCCAGAAAAATTGGCTGAGCGCTTGCGCACAGGAGAGGGTTATACCGCCACAATGCGGCTTTCACCCCAACAAGACCGGCAGTGGAAAGCCTTGCTCTCGGGGGCCATGGCTCCCCTGCGTTTACATCTCGAAAATGCTGAGTTGCCCTCGCGGGAGGCGATTTTGCTCTTGCAAACCCTGGGCGAACGTACAGAAACCCTGAGCAGCCTTTTGCCCCGTCTGCAGCAAGCTTTGCGCCAAAATCCAGCGGCGACACTCCAGCAATTGGCCCAACTCAAACCTGGCCTCGAAGCCGCTTTGGCCCAATTGGAAGTGCCCGAAAACCGCACCCTTAAATTAGACAGCCGCCAAAACCTGATCAAGGCCTATGCTCAGTCCCTGCAGGCGGGTGCCGAACCGGAGCTTTTAACCACTGCTATCAAGAATTTGGAATGGACCCGGCCCACGACTTTGGTGGCCGAAACCATGTCAGCCGAAGATTGGCAATTGCCTGAATTGCCTTCGGCGAAAAAGTCCGCGGCTCCTTTGGCCACCCCGCCGATGGCGCCCGAATTTTTAGAAAAACTGCCTGAAAGCACCCAGCGTTTGCTTGAAAAAATGCCGCTCTCGCGCCAGGCCTTACAATTGCTTGAAAATCTTGGGGCCCAGACGGGCATCCAAGAGACGCTTTTGTCCCGCCTGCAAAGCCGTCTGAGCGGCCCACAGGCCCACACCATTCTGCAGCGCATGGAGCATTTGGCACCGCTGCTCAAACAGGGGCTGAGCCAGCTCAAACAGGCCCCTGGCCAAGTTTTGACTTCAGAAAGCCAACAGCAGCTTTTGCACGTGATCAGCCAGCAGCTCGACAAAGGCGGCCAGTCTTATTTATTGCCGCGGGTTATGGCCGATTTACACTGGAAACTGCCGGGAGAGTCAACCCTCAAATCAGGAGCTGCTCTGGCAAGCTCTTCACCCTTGTCAGTCAATAATCCCAGCCTGCAGCGGGTTTTACAGCCCACCGCCACAGCCGCTGCGGCCCAATTACCAGGGCCCGAGCTCAGTGCCAAAGACTGGGTCGAGCAATTATTGGCAGGCTTAAATCTGCCCAATGAGCAGAAAGTTTTAACCCGTGAAAGCCTCTTGGTTTTGGCTCAGCTCTCTGAACGCACCCAAACCCTGCAGTCACTTTTGCCGCCCATTGCCAAACTCTTGTTGGCCCAACCGCAGTTGACAGCCAACAATTTGCAGGCCATTTATCCCGCGATCAGTTATGCCTTGGAGCGCTATCTGGCCGCCGGTGCTCAGACCCTGCCCAAAGCCAATCAAGAGGCCTTGGTGGACTTGGTGACCCAGCGGCTGCAATTGCAGGGCAATCAACCTTCGGCAGAGGTTCAAAACACCCAAATCAATCAGATCTGGAGCCGCTTTTATCCCGCTGAAATGCCCGCACCGCTGAAACAAATCCTCTCAGCTGCGGATGCCCGCCAGGGATTTGCCGATTTACATCAACTTTGCCAAGATTTTGAATTGGGTGGCTATTGGCAACAGTCGGCACAAAAGCTTTGGGCCCAGCCACCGTCTGAACTTGGGGCCCGTCTGGCGCAATTGCCCCAGCTCTTGCAACCGGCTTTGGGGCATTTGAGTGCCTATCCCCAACAGCAGTGGATGCTCTCGAGTCCCCTGCAAAACCGTTTGACCCAGGCCATCCAACAATTTCTCAGCCAAGGTCAACCCGAAGCCTTACAGGCCGCGCTGGTGCGTTTGATGACTGAAAACCCCCATTTGCGTGATCCCCAGCCTTTGGTTCAGGAGCGCTTGCGTCTCTGGGGCCTGAACGCAGATCCCTCACGGGCTCAGCATTTGTGGCAGATGGCTGGGGGCTCACGGGACCGCCTAGATGCCCTGGCATTGCTCAGCAAAGGCAATCTGCCCCTGATTCAGTCCAATATCGCGCTGGTGCTCAGTTATATCCGGGCCCTGCCCCCCCAAACTCGCTTCCAGAGTGCGAGCCAGATTTTGGCTTTCCTCAGTCCCAAATTGATCACCTTGATCAATCAACAAATGCAATCAGGTCAGCTGTCCTCTTCCTCAGCTCAGGCAGCAGCAGAAAATGAAACGGAATTGCATTTCCTCTCACAATTTTTGTCTCAGCCACTTTCAGGCGAAGGGCATCAGGCCAAACTGCGCCAATCACTGGCGGGTCAAAACAATCCCTTTACTGGGCTCTTTGCGCTGGAAGCCGAATTGGTTCAATTGCTGCCTTTGTTGGGCAAAGTCCCATCTGGGCCTGTTCAGGTTTTGAGTCAATGGCTGCAAAATCTGCACACGCAGTTGCGCCAATTGCAAGATCTTCTCAATACGCTGCGCCACAGCCAGCCTGTGAGTTTGGCCGATTTTGCTCCCTTGCGCCAATTGGCTGCCAGTATGCAGGCCGGATTTTTACAATTGGAAGAGGGGCTCGAAGGCGAATTGACCCTGCTGCCGCGTACGGGAGAGGCCTTTGCGCGTTTGCCTGCCCAGCTCCGGCAGATTTTGGCTGAATTGACCCAAAGCCAAGCACTTCCCCGCGATCTTTCCTTTTTGACCCGCCAAGTCGGGCATAAATTGGCGGGTCTGGCCCCAGAATTGGCTCAATTTTTCCAAAACCTCGAAGGCGCTGAGCAGGCCCTACAATTGCCCTCCAAGATGATGTCCTTTGGTGCTGTGCCCGCCCAGGCCGAAGAACTGTCAGAAGCATCGATGCAAAGCCTGAGCCAAATTCAGGACTTTCCCGAAGATCTGCCACGTCTGCAAAATTATTTGCGCGCCCTGGGCATTCCCCTCCACGAGCCGGGAGATTTACGCCAGATTTTGGCGCTGGCCGAGGGATCGCGTGACCGACTCGATTCGATTGGTATTTTGCTGCGCAATCAAATGCCGTTGATTCCAGCCCATATTCAGATTTTGGCTGAATACATCCGCCTGCTCCCGCCCCAAGAGCGCTTCAAGAGTATTAGTCAGATTCTCTTGTTTTTGAGTGATGCCCTTTTGGCGAAAATGAAAGAACAGCTCCAAGCAACGGGCAAACAGGCCAGTCTCAATCAATTGCTCAAACCCCAGGGTTGGCAGCTCGAAGCCGAGGCTGAAGCCACTGCCAGTCAGCTCTTGGCCGAATTTCCGGCTGAGGTTTCCGAAGAAACATTTGAAGGCCTGCGCTATCTCTTACAGAGCAATTTGCCCAAAACCCCGGCCCAATTGGAAAAAGTCCAGCAATTGTTGCACAGCGATCTCAATCCACGCGCATTGCTTCAACCTGTTCAAGAGCCTCTGGCTCATCTTTTGGGTTTGCTCCAAGCCAGTTTGCCTGCCTCTTTGCGCTATGCCCAATTGGCCCAGGCTTATTTATTACTCGTACAGAACCATCTTCAACACTGGCAGCAATTGCTCTCACCTGCACAGCAGGCCCAGTTGGGCACCTGGCTGATTGGACTTTCAGATCAATTGCAGGCCGAAGAAACCCGCTTTAAGTCCGAACTCGACAGTGCTGAAGCAGAACTGGTCGAAGAAGGCGGAGAAGTTCCCCAGCCTGGAGAGAGTTGGTTGGCCCGTGTCTTGCGCCAGCTCAAAGGTATGGCCCGACATATTGCCGAAAAACAGCCAGAATTGCGCGAAGAAACCCAGCAGATCTTGCGCCGTTTTATGCAACAGGCCCAACATTTAGAAGATCAATTGAGCAGCTTACAGCTTTTTATGCAAAGTGATCCGGGTCCTGGGGTTCAAGCAGAAGGCCCCAAAGGTTCGGCCCAGACCCCTTCAGCGCAAATGTTGATTCCGGCTTTTATTCAGAGTCTGGGGTATCCCGTTGAGATCAGTATTCGGCCCCAAACCGATGAAGAGGGGGGACAGGGCCGAAATGGGCAAAAGGGTACCCTGATTCAGCTCAATATTCGCACCCATACCTTGGGTACCCTGGTCTTTTCGCTCAATATGCGCGGCAAGGAGCTGCGCATTCGCCTGGGCGTTGAAAAACGCCAGATTCAAGAGTGGCTCCAGCCCTATCTCGACGCCCTGCAGCAAAAATTGGGTGAGTTTCCCTTTGAGGTTCAATCGATCCAGAGCTATGTGGTGCCCGATGCCCATGCTGGGCACAATTTAATTGCCCGGCAAATGCGCACGAGATACCGGCGCTCCTCGATTGATGCGTTATAACGCCGAAACCAGGGTCTCACACCTGCATTTCAGATCCTGGTTTTGGATTAAGGCTCTAAGACACAGGGCGTGAGGCTCATGTCTCCGTCTTCGTCAATTTCCAATTTGCCCCGTACCACAACTTCAGCCCGTGCCTCAAGCGCCCCAAAGCGCTCTTTTTGAGCGGCAGAATAGAGACAGGCCAAGGTGGCATTTTCTGGCAAGACTTTGGCTGTGCTGGGCTGTAAGATCATAATATCCACAGGCAATTGGATGGGAATTTTGCTTTTTGCGAGACTGCCAGTTTCACCCACCAGGGCTGAAAGCAGCAAGTATTTATTGTTGTAGGCTTCTTTGCTGGCTTGGGCATTGTCTGTGCGGGCTTTAACCAAGTCTGCCAGGCTCAAACTTTGAAATTCAGATTCGGGTTTGGCACGCAAGGCATCTTCTTCTTTGCGGATTTCCTGTTCCACTTCTTTTGAGGCCTCTTTATACAGATCTCCCAGGCCACGAACCGTAAAAAATGCGCCGACAGCCCCCAAGATCACAAAAATGCCCACGGCAATTAAACAGCCTTTGAGAAACGATGATTTATTTTCAGAGTTGGGATTATTCATAGCCACAGCATAACGAATTTAATCGCAAGCGCAAAGAGCCCTTTCTCAGACAATACACATGGTTGAATGACATCAACGCCAGGAGCGGGCCGAGAGTGCCTACTAATAATGAGACCAAAATACCCTACACTGTCCCCATATTCTCAGAGCCAAAGATGTCTCAACGCTTAAATCTGAGGTAAAAACTCACCCAAACCAGTCAGGTCACGCAAGACAATGTATTTTTTGTCGAAGCTGATCAGGTCTTTTTCTTTAAAGCGGGTCAGGTTGCGTACCGTTGTTTCAATCGTGGTGCCCAACATGCTGGCCAATTCTTCACGGGTCAGGCGAATATCCAGGCGAATACCCTCTGGTGTGTCTTGGCCATACGATTCTTTGAGTGAAAACAGCAATTCGGCCAAACGCTCAGGAACCGATTTATAGGCCAAATCGCGGGCTTTGTCTTCGGCTTGTTTGAGGTCAGAGCCCAATTGTTCGAGCATTTCCAGGGCAAAGGCTGGATTTTGGCGCAGAGACTGTAAAAAAATATTGCGATCCAAAAAACAGACGGTGGCCTCTTCGATCACTTCAGCTGTTGCTGAATAGGGCTCGTTGGTCAAAAATGAACGGTAGCCCAACAAATCCCCACCTTTGACCAAACGAATGATATAACTTTTGCCATCGGGGGTATATTTGGTCAGTTTAACTTTGCCTTTTTCCAGACAATAGACCCCAAAGGGACGATTCCCTTCGTAAAAAATCACCTGACCGGGTTTATAACTGTGGGCCAATTTACATTGGGAAAGCTCGTCAATTTGTTCTGTAGACAAATTGCGCATCGGATTGGCTTGACGGGCCTGACAATGGGAGCAATCGTGGTTGTGGTGGGCCATTCGGAATTTACCTGTGTGATCACTGCTGAGGAATTGTACCTCGCTTTAATAGTATATACCCCTTATATGACTCTATTCAAGTAACTCAACATAAATACCCCAGTGGGTACTGGTTTTCACTGGGCTTAACTGAGGTAGGTTAAATAGTATAAGACTGGCCACAAGAGCAAAAGGCCACTCCAGCAAACCCCAACCAAAGCCAGGTGCGTTTGGCCGAGAATAACCCGGGCATGTGAAAAAGGCTGCAACATCCAATTATTTAAAGCCAAATTGCGTTGCACCGCTTTTAAGGCAATCAGTCCAGCCAAGAGATGGAGAGCATAGCCGCCGATCAGCAGATAAAAAAAAGTCGACATGATGTTGAGGGGCTCGTGGATCCCGAATATGAACAATTGCAACCATTCAACACTCTGAAACAGTGTAAAAATGCTGCCACTCCAGACACTTAAACCCAACCATTTTGAGGTTTTTTGGCGTTGCTGGGGGCCAAAAATAGCCACAAATGCGCGGAATAGAAACAGCAGGCTGGCCCCCAAAAATAAAAAATTAAGCAGGGTCCAATGTAAAGGCCAGACAGGCAGGCCACCCAGTGAAATTAAACTGGGATCTTGGGCTTGATTGAGGTAAAACGCTGCCAGAAAACTTAAAAAAAGGGCCACATCTGCCGTCATGAACCAAACAAACAATTGTTCTGCTGGTGTGTGGGCTATCTTTGAGCTGATTTGTCTTAGATATTCAGGGTAGAAGGGGGGATTCACATGTCAGTTCCTCGCTTTCTCAATGGGTGGGAGTACATTTATCATGGGGCTTTTACTTTAAGAGAGGCATGATAGCTATCAAAGTCGAAATTGATTCCGATCAATCCCGCTTTTAGCGATGGGACAAAATCCCCAGGGCAGTGTTATGATGCAGAGTATGAATAGATTTTTGAAAATACCCTGTCTGATCCTCTTGGCCACTGTGCCCCTCTTCTTTTCAGCGCCCGCCCAAGCTGAAATTTTGGTGGGTGGCGTTGCTGAATTGGGTTATCTTCGCGGTCCGGGTTATCCTACGGACCTGACCGACAGACGTCCCAGTGTATTGGCTGGTTTGTATCTTGGTACAAGTGGCTTAGAGGCCCGTCCCCAGATACTGATCTCCGAAGGCCAGTACAAAGGGTTTTTGCTCGATGTGGGCGTCAGAGTTACTCCCAAATGGTTTGGCTTTCAGGAATATATTATGGGCGTGATTTCGCCTTTTGCCTCTCTTGCTGGCAGCGTCAGTTATCCCTTGGCTTGGGGCTGGAGTGCCAAAGCGGGTTTGGGCATCGCTATTCCCCCTTATGGGATTGTCCGTGCAGAAATTGGCTATCGCAGTCACCGCTGGTCACCAGAGCAATTGCTTGAAGGGGTGACCATCAGTGTCAATGCAGGTTTGCCTTTCTAAATCAGAAGAATTGCTTTTTGAGTGATGTCCCGCAAACCGATTCTCCCTGCGCTCAAACTCAACGACCTTCCTTCTGATTTAAAATCACTGAAGTTTTTTAAACGTCGTACGCTCCCGGGGGCTATGCCAGGGACCCTGGTACCACATCCTGCCGCACAAGCCCCCCACTTTCAAGTCTTGGCCTATGGGCCTGATTCCTGTCGGGAATGGGAAATTTCAGATCCCAGTGATTTGCCTGACCCCAAGCAACTTGATGAGGTGACCTGGATCAATATCGAAGGTTTGGGTGATGCCACTGTCTTGCAGGCCGTGGGGGAGCGTTATCACTTGCATCCGCTGGCACTTGAAGACGTGATCAATGTGCATCAACGCCCCAAACTCGAGTCGTACGGGGAGTTGCTCTTTGTTGTGGCCCGCATGCCCCAATCTGTGATGGGACACAGTGGTGAGCAAATTTGTTTTTTTCTGGGTCAAAACCTTTTGCTGACTTTTCAAGAGGGGCTTCCGGGGGATACCTTTGAACCTGTGCGAGAACGTTTGCGTTATAATTTGGGTAAACTCAGGCATTTTGGAGCAGACTATTTGCTCTACGCTCTTTTAGACGCCTTGGTCGATCATTATTTTCCCCTTTTGGAGAAATTTGCCTCTCGCTTGGAAGATTTAGAAGATGAGATCTTGGCGCATCCGCATACCCAATTGACCACTGAAATCTATTCAATTCGACGCCAACTTCTCTTGCTGCGCCGAGCGATTCGGCCCTTGCGTGACGTGATCAACTCACTGATGCGTGGCAGTCAGGAGTTGATTGGAGAAAATGCCAAAGTCTATTTTCGTGATTGTTATGACCACACCATTCAGCTGATGGACATGCTCGACACTTACCGCGAAGTTGCAACCTCCCTGATGGAAATGGCTATGGCCAGTTCCAGTCAGCGCTTGAACGAAGTGATGCGTTTTTTAACCGTGATGTCGTCGATCTTTATTCCATTGACCTTTATTGTTGGGGTCTATGGCATGAATTTTAAGACGGAGCTCTCGCCATGGAATATGCCCGAACTCAATTGGTATTATGGCTATCCCTTTGCTCTGTTTTTGATGGTCGCCACGGTGGTTGGACTTTTGCTCTTTTTTAAGTACAAGGGCTGGTTGGGCATTCCCCATCGTTTGGATGAAGACGATTGAGAATCAAGACTGGGGGCTTTAAACCAGCCTGCTTCCTGAGGTAAGATAGAAGGAATCTGCATCCCAGGAGCGTTGAATGCGCATCACCTTCCTGAATATCTCCGATTTCCACCAATACCACAACCTCTCCAGTGGGCCGATCGGGTTGGCGTATCTGGCAGCGTCAGCCAAGGCCCGCTTTCCCGAAGTGGAAATCAGTATCGAGGTCGATCCCGACCGGGTGATCGCTTCCAAACCAGATATTGTGGGTATTCGTGCCTTTACCGAGACCTATAGCCAATCGATTGAAGCCGCTCACCACATTCGCCGCTACCTCGGCAAAGAGGTCCCGATCTGGTTAGGCGGGCCCCACATCAACGCCTTGCCCACCACCCTGGCCCCGATCTTTGACTTGGGTGTGGTCGGCGAAGGGGAACAAACCTTTGTCGAATTGCTGGAATTGGCTGAAAAACAGCGCCTAACCCCCGATTATCTGCATGCGGTCAAAGGGGTGGTCTATTGGCATGAGGGCCAGCGGGTGGTGACAGAACCCCGAGAGACCCTGATGGAGCTGGATCAAATCCTGCCCCCGGATCGCAGCATTATGAAGACCTGGTGGCCGCCTCAACAATCGGTAATCAACTGGCCCCAGCCGATTTATACCTCGCGAGGCTGTCCGTTTAAATGCGTTTTTTGTATTTTTAGCATGGAGACACAAAAAGTGCGTTACCATTCGGTCGACCGCGTGGTGAGTGAAATTGAAGATATCTTGCGCCACAACCCTGGCCAGGAGAGTGTTTCGATTCATGACGATCTTTTTGCCCTGAGTAAAAAACGGCTGTATGAACTCACCCAGGGCATCCGGGCTGCCAAATTACACAAAAAAGTGTCTTTTGTCTGCATGGCCAAAGCCAGTGTCTTCAGCGACGAAATGGCGATGTTGATGCGCGATATGAACGTTTCAATTGTCACCTTTGGCTTGGAGTCGGGGGTGCAGCGCCAATTGGAATACCTCAAAGGCCCACGCAACAAGGTCTCCGAAAATGTGCGGGCCATTGACATCTGTGCCCGCCACGGAATTCGCATGGGCGGCTATTTTATCATTGGCACACCGACCGAAACCTATTCTGAATTACAACAGGCCTATTGGTTTATTCGTGGCAATTATCCACCCATGTCGATGGCGGGGGTCTTTCGCCTGACGCCGTTCCCCGGCACCAAATTCTGGGAAGAAGCTGTACAACGCGGAATTGTTCACAATGAGATCGAAGACTGGCGTCCGTTTAATTATCTCGATATGGACAAACGCGATTACCTCTTTTTCAATGAAAACTATTCGCTTGAGACCTTCAAAGCTGCTTACACCCATTTCTGCAGTGTCATGGATCGCAATAATCTTGGCATCAGCATGGAAGACCACGAGCGTCGCTTGGTGGGCTATCAGGAGCCGATTTACACCGAAGCCCTCAAGAGCCTGAGCCAAGGCCAAAAAGTGCTGGAACTTTCTGGTTTTACACGTATGTCGGTCAGCTCAGTTCTCGAAGAACTTGAACTGGAATTGCAAGTCACCCGTGTCAAACCCTGGCAGATCAACGATGAAACCTTTCAAGAAAGTTATGATTTGATCATCTGCAATTTTGCCCTTGAGCAGCGCCCTGGCAGTCCCAAGGCCTTGATCGAAAGGCTTAGTCAGGCTTTGGCTCCCGGTGGGCGTTTGCTGACGTTTATCTACAATCCCCGCCATGAATCGGTGATTATGCGCCTGCTCAATGGCTCCTGGGACAATGAACTTTGGGGCTTTAAACCCTTTGATATGTTTAGTTTTTTGACCCTCGAACAATTGCAGGCCGCCCTCAAGCAAGACGGGCTGAGCGTTGAAAGCATCAGTCCCTTGCGCAAGGAGTCTTATTCACCCCGTGAAAACGCAGTTCAGCCCCAAGTCCAACAGGTCTTGGCGCTATTACAGGAGCAGATCGGCGGGCCTTCACTTTCCACTTACCGTGAATTCGCCTATACTGTTCTGACTTATCCAAAGGAGAGCCCTGATAACCATGGGAGATATTCTGAAACGGCTGGTCAATCTGGCCAAAGCCGAGATCTCACATCGACACCAACCGGACCGTGAACTGAGCGACGAATTTAAAGCTTGGTTTAGCCACCAGCCTGGTTATGACAATTACCGCGAAGCCTTTGACCGCGAATACGAACGCCAAAATGGCCACGGGTATTCTCAGCAAAGCAGTGGACATCAACGCACCCACAGCCAGAATACGTATCACGACAATCAGGGGTACGACCCCTACAAAACCCTCGAAATCTCTCCGTCTGCCTCTTGGGAAGAAATAGAAAAGGCCTATAAAAAACTGGCGCGCAAATACCACCCCGATCGCTTTCAAAATGCCGAAGAACGTGAGACAGCTACCCGTGTAATGGCGCTGATCAATGCCTCGTTTGGTTTTCTCAAAGAAAAACATGGCAAAAAATAGCAGGCTCATATAATGGATTTACAGGGCTGGATGCGCAGGGCCCTGGCAGAGGCTGCTTTGGCGGCGGAATCCGGTGAAGTGCCCGTGGGGGCGGTTTTGGTTTGGCAAAACCAGATCATAGCAGCCGATCACAACCACACTGAACACAGCGAAAAACCATTGGAACATGCTGAGATGCGCGTTTTGACTGCTGCCACTGGGCGTTTGAGTCAGGCCCAGTGGCGGGAAAGTACCCTCTTTGTCAGCTTGGAGCCCTGCCCCATGTGCATGGGAGCCCTGATGCATTGCCATTTGGGCAGGGTGGTCTTTGCCGCCAGCAATCTGAAATGGGGGGCCTGCGGCAGTGTCTGCGACTTTTTAAACCTCTTTCCTGCCGAACAAATCGCGGTCTTGGGCGGCATCTGCGAAGCTGAAGCCCAGGCACAATTGGCGGATTTTTTCAGAAATTTGCGTGCTTCGCGGGTTTAAGGCGCTGTTGGCGGTGTCGTGGCAATTGTCGAAAGAATCGGCGCTGAAGTGCCTGAAGATGTGCTCTGGGCTGTGCTCGGAGCTATACCTGCATTTTCTTGGGTTGGCGGGGGAGAGACCAAAAATCCCTCTTTGGCCTGAGCGCCGGGGCTTGCCGAACTGGTGACAGAACCATCGGAGCTGGCTGAACTTAAGGGGCTGGGACTGGCAGAACTTGATGAACCGGCTGAACTGGGTGTTCCAGAAGGACTGGGGCTGGCCGAGGGATTGACACTGGGGCTGACCACTGTGTTTGGACTGCCAGAGGCAGACGTTGTCGTGTCTGAACTGGGGGTTGCTGAAGTTACTGCTGTGGGCGTTGGCGCAAAGGCAGAGGGGCTGGCTGATTGTTCGGTATTTTTTTTATTACTCGCAGAATCTTTGAACATTTGACTGGATAAAAAGCCCATAAAAGTGATGCCAATGGCAGCCAAGAGAACGATTTGTGGCAGTTTTGAGTTTTCATTTTGGAGCTGTTGTTGGGCCAGTTTATGTGGATCTGTTTCAATTTTGGGTTTTTCGGTTTTTTGCTCAAGGGCTTCGGTTTTTAATTCTGAGGTATTGGCTTTTCCCTTCCAACCGCAAAACATGCAGGTCAGACTTTTATCGGTTTTTTTGACCAAGACCCTTTGACAGACTGGACAGTTTTTCATCAGACTTCTCCCCGCCAATTTTGGCCTTTTTCTGCATAGGCCTTAAATAATATCTCTGTGGTTGCGACATCCAAAGGTCCCTGTTCAAGGGCTGTCTTTAAGGCCTGCAAATGCCCCAATTGGCGGCTGCCGACGATACAGCTGCTCACGGCAGGTGCAAAGGCCGAAAATCGGATCGCCAGATCTGCCATCGGCAGATCATCTGAATACAGCCCCAAGCTTTGCCAACGCAGCCAATAGGTTTCGGCATAATCGCCCTGAGGCTGGCTATTAAAACGCCAAAAGGCGTTTGCCAAAGGCCGTTTGGCAATCACCCCCAAACCGCGTTTTTGTGCTTCGGGCAAGAGTTGCATTAGGCTATAGGGATCACAGAGATTGACCGAAGTCATCACACTGCCAAAATAACCCGATTGAATCGCCCAGGCCAGGGGTTCATTTTCGCCAGAGTAGGCCATTACACGCACTTTCCCCGCCCTTACAGCGGCCTGAAGGGCTTCGATCACGGTTCCCGCTTGCAAGGTCTCCAGCGGGCAGGAGTGGAGGTGCACAATATCCAGCCAGTCGGTTTGCATAAGTTTAAGCGCATAATCGACACCAGCGGTAATGCCTGGGCCTGTCCAATCGGCAAAACCGGGAACACCATAGCCAATTTTGGTTGAGTACAGGCATTGCTCACGGCGTGACTTTAAGAACTTGCCTATGCGGGCTTCAGACTCGCCATAGCCCCGTGCGCTATCGAGCAGGTTGATGCCCAAATCGAGGACCCCATGGAGCAGCTTTTCGATCTCTGCTTCAGATTGAGCATTTCCCCCGATTTGCCCTGCGCCAAAACCCAACGGGCTTACTTTCAGCCCGCTTGTTCCAAAATCACGCAAATCCATGTTTTAATCCCCGCTCAAGACGTGCTCTTTGACCTTGTCCAAAGGCAAGGCAAATCCAGACGCATTGCGGTGTCCTCCACCCCCATAGGCCCGGCAGATTGTACTCACGTCAAATTCTCCGATTGAACGCAGGCTAAATTTGCGCAGACCGTTTTGATCGGCATAAGCCACAGCAAAAGCTGCTTCGGGGTATTTTAAACAGAGGCTATTGCCCAGTTCCGAGGCGAAAAGTGGGGTGTTGACCGCTGGTACCCGGTGCCCCTGAATGCGAACCCAATCCACCCGTTGCATCAAATTGCTGATCAATTGTTCTTTGTAACGCAGCGTGGTATGGCCCTCGTGGCGCAGGGTTTCGATCTCCAATTGGCTCCAGACCTCAAAGTCCATCGGATAGACCCCCAGCGCTGTGCAAATGGCTTTGGCATCGGGCAGGGCCCAGGTCCAGATATCTTGATCTTGCACATATTGCAGCAAAAGTGGTACTTCTTGTTCGGGGTGGAAGTATTGCCAGGCCATCACCGCACCCGAGCGGTGCATATCAAATTCAGCAAAAGGCAGGCCTTTGAGGTCGGCCAAAGCCGTTTTGTGATGATCCAAAACCTTCAGTTGGCAGCGCTGCGCCAGGGCTTCGAGGGTTTTTCGATCGTAGGCAAAATCCAAGATATAGACTTCGGAATGGTCAGGAATTTCGGGCAGGGCATGACCGTGTTTGACGGGTAAATAATGGGCATTTGCGCCGAATTTTTTCCAGGCCGACCAAGCGGCACCAAAACCGTCGGGACAATTGGCGTGGTAGAGAATGTAGACGGACATGGCAGGGCCCTCCAAAACAGGATGCTGTATTATAGCTGAAACCTTCACCTCTGGCGGCTGGTTTGCTGCGAGAAGGCAACTGGATAGGCCAAGTTTTAAATTCAGCTCTTTCGCCGTTTCCAGAGCTTATAACTCTCGTGGGTGAACAAGAGCAAAATCGGAAAAGGCAAGAGCAGCCAGAGATCCTGCCAGGGTACCGCTGCGGTATTAAAAATTAATTGCATCACGGGCAGGTTTAAAAGCAGCCAGATCCAGATCAGATCAAAGACCAGGGCGCCGATCAAATAGGGATTGGAAAAGAAGCGGATGGTCCAGATTGGAAACTCATAAGAGCGCAAAGTCAAGGCATTTAACATCTGGCAGGTGACAGCTCCGAGCAAGGTCATGGTCATGGCCTGTCTGTGAAAATGAGAATTGCTGATGCTCAAATCGCCATAGACCCAGCCATGTAAAAAGAGAAAGCCCAAAAAGGCAAACATTGACGCCGAAACTTCAATCAGCCCATTCATAAAATAGCCCCGTTTAAACACCTCCCAATCGAGGATTTTTTCCTTGGTACTCACCGGCGGGCGTTTCATGATATTGGCTTCGGGGGGTTCCGAGCCCAAAGCAATGCCAGGGATCAGATCAGAAGCCAGATCGATGGAGAGAATCTGAATCACGGAGAGCGGTAGGGGGATTTTAAAGAAAAACGAAAAGATATACGGAAGAATCTCTGGCGCATTGGAGGTCAGGTGATAGGTACAGAATTTTTTGATATTAAAATAGACCGTGCGGCCCTCTTCGATGGCTGCCACAATTGACCTGAAATTATCATCGAGCAGAATCATGTCTGCGGCTTCTTTGGTCACATCGGTTCCGGCAATGCCCATGGCGATGCCAATATCGGCTTTGCGCAGGGCAGGAGCGTCATTCACCCCATCCCCGGTCATGGCGACAATCTCGCCATTGCGCTGCAAAACCGAGGCAATTAACAATTTTTGGCTGCTTTCCATGCGAGCAAAGAGAATATGTTCTGTTTTGAGTTTTTGCGCCAACTCCTGCTCTGGCAGGGTGCGCAATTCTCGGCCGGTGATTACACTATCGACCTTGAGACCAATTTTTTGGGCCAGGGCCTGGGCTGTTCTGGGATGGTCGCCGGTGATCATTAAAATGCGAATCCCGGCTTGATAACAACTCTGAATGGCATCCGCGACTTCGGGCCGCGGCAAATCCATGATCGCCGCCAGCCCCAGCAGGGTCAGGTCTTTTTCTTCACTGCCATTTCCACGGGCCAGGGCCAGCACACGAAAGGCCTTTGACTCAAAAACTTCAGCGGCTTGGACAACGCGCTCGCGCTCTGCGGGTCCCAAGGCAATGCGTTCTCCCCCGCGGCCCAATTGGGTGGTGCACAGCGCCAGAATGACTTCGGGTGCCCCTTTGCTAAAGATCCAGTTTTGTTGTTCTGGCTCCACTCCTTGGCAGAGGGTCGACATCATTTTGCGTTCACTGCTAAACGGAATTTCGCCTGTGCGCAGATAGCCAAGGGCTGCGTGCGGGACTTTTCCCACTGCCGTGAGCAGGGCCAATTCGGTCGGATCTCCCAGAGCCACTTGTTCTGAGATATGGGCATGTAAGTTCATTTCTGCGGCAATTACAAGGGCCTGTAGGCGTGCATCGGTGTCTGATTGGGGGCTTTCCGTGTGCCACGACCCGCTTTCAAAATAGCCTTCCCCGCTTAAGTCGATCGTTTCACCCCCTGGCAGCCAGAAATGTTTGAGGGTCATTTCGTTGCGGGTCAAGGTGCCTGTTTTGTCGGTGCAAATCACCGTAGCTGAGCCCAAGGTCTCTACTGCATCGAGATTTTTGACCAGGGCATTTCGTTTGGCCATGCGCTGGCTTGCCATTGAAAGTGCGAGCGTGATAGTGGGCAGCAGCCCTTCGGGGACATTGGCAACAATCAGCGACAATGCGAAAATGGCCGCTGTCAACCAGCCTTTGCCTGAAAGCAGGCCCAAGACCAAAAATACAAGCCCCATGGCAAAGGCGATCAGCGTCAAAATTCGGGTGATATCCATGATCTCTTTTTGCATCGGCGAAACCGATTTTTGCACATCGCGGGTGAGTGTGGCTATTTTGCCAAACTCAGTTGCTGCACCCGTGGCAAAAACCACCGCTTTGCCAATCCCCGAAACCACGGTGGTGCCTGCAAAGACAATATTGTGGGCTTCCAGTTCTCGCTCGCTTGGATCTGGGCCCAAACGGCGTTCTGCTGGATTGGACTCGCCATTGAGGGTGGATAAATTGATGCTCAAGGCATGGGCTTCAAGCAGAATAGCATCAGCGGGAATGCGATCGCCTTCTTCCAATAAGACGATATCTCCGGGCACAATATTTGCGGCTTCGATCTTTTGCTCTCGTCCAGAGCGCAAGACGCGGTTATAAGCGGGCATGAGTTTCATCAGGGCTTCCATCGCTTTGTCGGCTTTGAATTCCTGCCAAAAGGAGAAACTGGCATTGATGACCACGGCTCCAAGAATGGCCCAAGCCAAAATATTATTTCCCTGACCGGGATCATAATAGTTGGCGATAAAAGCCAGTCCTGATGCAATTTCGAGCAAGAGGGCAAAAAATTGTAAGTATTGCGAGAAATACGCCTTGAGCCAGTTTTTGGCTGGCCGATCGGCAATGCGGTTGGGCCC
Source organism: Candidatus Sericytochromatia bacterium (assembly GCA_044356335.1). GTDB lineage: Bacteria > Cyanobacteriota > Sericytochromatia > UBA7694 > UBA7694. The sequence goes on along the minus strand of JBIKWL010000023.1, from coordinate 12,029 downwards.
AAATTCTTCAAATCTTTTCTGAGCCCGCGTTTCACTCAGCCCTTCAGGGCTGGAATCCAAACGTTGCAAGGCTTCGGCCATCGTTAATTGATGCAATTTCATAGGGGGCCTTTTTCAGACTTTGGGGTAGAGAATCATGCAATTGACAGGGCTGAGATGAAAGAGGTTTTCAACCGGGTCAGACATCAGGTGTCGGGTGGGATTGGGAAGCTTGCGGGACGAAAGCACCAAAAGTGAAATTTTTCGACTCAAAAAGAAATCCAAGGCATCTTCGCCGCGGGGAATATGGGCCACAGAGGCCGAAACTTGAGCCAATTGGCAGAGGGTGATCAGGGAGCGAAAACCATGATCGGATGCGCGCAAGACTTCACGGGTTTGCTGGAAATCCAGATGTTGCAATGCCCTGCGCGATATTTCCAGGGGGTTGCCCAAGAGGATTTCGGCCTGATAGCCTGCAGCCAGCCCGATGCCCAAGGCCATTTGATGCACATCGGGTTGTCCACGCCCGCCAAAGATCCCCAAGCGTTCACAGTGGTAGACCGAATTCACACGGTTGATTCTGACCACCACCAATTGAGAAGGCAATCGGGATTTGACCAAATACTGCGAGACCGAGTTGGTAAACAGCCGGGGCGGGTGTGCACGGGTTGAGCAAAATACAGTGTGGTAAAAATGGCTTTGGATTTGTTTGACCAAGCTGGGCCCAGGTTTGCCTTCTAATAGGCGAAAGCTCAGGATCAATCCCAATTTCCCGGCTTCGATTTGCAAACGAGCGACCCGCTCTTGGACTTCTTTGAGCGGGTCGTCTGGGTTTTTTACGTGTAGGAGTTCCACTCCCAGCCCCAGGCTCTGAGCATAGCGCAAAGCGTAGAGCGCGGCATGTTCAGAGATCAGGTGGCTGTTGAGGGCAACTGCAATTTTCACAGCTGCTTTATTCTGCCGATCACGGTTTGATCAGTCCCGATAAATAGCTGCGAACCGCATTGACCGTCAATTGGGCATTTTGCATATCCAATACCAGCGTTTTCATTTCAGGACTCACTTTGACCGTTTGGTTGATGTTGTACCATTGGTCATTATAGAGAATGACCCCTGAGAATTCATAGCTCTGATTGTCTACCAAAGACAATTCAGCTTTGCCTGATTCAAACATCACCCATTGATAATCCCAATCATTGGGATCTGCTTTTTTGTAATTGAGATACGTGGTTGGGCGGATTTTGGTCTCTACCATACTTTTTAATTCGCGAATTTGCTGAGCGCCAAGGGCCTCCAAATCGATCAGGGCTTTGTCTGAAAATTGAAAGGGGAGGTTGGGATCCGCTGGATGGGTATAGTTCAACACCTTGGTTTTTATTTCGCTGTTCAAACCAAATTGATCCGCAATATCTGAGAGTTCCTGGCGGGTAAAACTGGTTTGGCCCGACAGACTCAATTCAACAGGCAAACGGTGCATCGCTGGCAAATTGGCTGTTTGAAGCTTGAGAGTGACATCTGCACAGCCCTGATCGAGCGTGACTTGGGTGCTTCCCAATTCTTTTTCGTTGTACTTGGCAATAAAGTTTAAGCGTTTATTGATGGGAACGTTATAGAGTTGGTTCTCGGGGTCTGAGAGAATATTTGAAGGGGTATACCAGTCTTGACCTTCAAATTGCAATGAGACCCTCACGCCAACGCGGTTAGGGCTGTCCCAATTGAGCAAAACTTTGGGGTTACAGACGGCGCTGTTGTGCCAATCGATATTCCAATAAGACAGATGGCTGGCCTGATAACTGACATTAAAATGGCCATTGCTTTCGGGCCCAGTCACTTTTCCTTGACCTTCACCACTCCATTTTCCCGTGAGCGGATCGTGACTCCAAATCCCGATCGTATCGCCGTTGGCAATCACTCTGCCGGTTTCAGGATTGCGGGTACCCTGCGGAATTTGGATGGTGATCTCTGCGGGTTGGCTGAACTGGCTTGCTTTGCGTCCACTTTGGTCAACCATATCGACCGAGACAAACCCTCCTGTGATGAAATAGCCATTGCTGTCCAAGCCATTTTGCGATACTTGAGGCGCAAAACCACCTGGAAAGGCCCCAAGTGATCCGGGAGTGGTATTGCTGAAATAGCCAATATGGGTTTGAATTTTGCCCGAGAGGGCTTGGCCTGATGCATCTTTTAATTCGGTTCCCGCTTTGAGAGCGAAACTTGCCTGCGATTTAGACAGGCTCTCACTGGCAGAGACATTCAAGGCCTGATTTAACTTGCCAGCACTGGCATCGGTCTGCATATCAGCAGTGCCAACGCCTGCTGGGGCATCTTTTTGGTTGACCAATTTAAGTACAAAAGCGTCATGTTTGCGATCAGTGATATTTAACCCTGCACTGGCAGTAAAAAAGCCCTCAGCTTCAGCCACCACCGTTACACGGATCGGCTGATTAAGTGCGGGTTCTACCCCGGATTTTAAGACCAAGCTGAAGAGACCATTTTGGGTTTCAAATTGCGTCTTTTCAATCTTATTTGAATCAGGGCCTGTGACACTCAATTTGACAAGGCTTTTAAGCAGCATTTGGGTTTTTGCATTAAACAATTGCCCGCCAATCACGCCCCGACCTTGGGTGAGATCCAAGGCCAGACCCGCATTGACAATGGGCTTAATGGCTGTAGCTTGGGGCAAAGGGGTGGCCGTGGGTAATGCTGTCTTTGCAGCACTCGGCTGGGCTGATGGGGTGATGGGGGCAGGATTTTGATTGCAAGCGACTAAGAAAAGGCTGGAAGCAAAAACCGAGCTGAATAGATGTGGGATTTTCATCTTCATTTGTTCTCATTTTTTCATTTCGGCTTCAATTGAGTCCGATGATCGCATTGTATGCCCAGATCCCTCACTGAAAATTGATACAGGTCAATGGCTGAGTTGTTTCGGATTAGCGAAACAGAGGGGGTCAAGCCAACTCGGGTTTCCAGGCTTTGAGCAGTGCTTGCTGAGCAGACTCTGGCAAAGCCAAGGCTTTAAAAAAGAGCTTCCAGATTTGATTTTGCAAGACCGGAGAGGGGGCTTTTTGATTGAATAACGCATGAGTGAGCTCTTGGAACAAGGGGTGAGACCAGAGTCCTGTGATTATCGGCAGTTCAGACAGGGGTTGAGAATAGAGTTCCAATAATTTGCCTTTGCGTTTGCCTTGGCAGCTCAGCCAGAGCCAAGCCAGGGGGCTGTTCAGCCAGGCGAGCAGGGCGAATAAACGCTCAGGATCAGCCTCTGATGTAATGAAATACACATCGGCACTTGCGTACCAGGGGCATTGGTTCCAGGCTGCTAGAGAAGTGCTGTGACGCTGAGGTATCACCAATTTGGGCCCTTCAAAGATCTGAGCTTGTCGGGGCCAGTGCAATTGCCACCACGGGAGTCTGCCTTGAGCGACCTCTCGGCGTTTTTCCAAAAGGGGGCGAAAACGTTCCAAATGTTGATAAAGCCTGTCTTCTGCTGATAAATAACTTGCACGATCGGTATAAATAATCCTTTGATGGGCATCACTTGCGCAGAGCCAGGGAGAAATATCTGAATTTTTAAACCACGGTTGCAGCAGTTGTAATTCTCGTTCTGATAATTCCAGTGCCTCAATCTCAGCTTGATTTAAGATGAAAATTCCCTCGCCTTGTGTACCAGACAGACTGAATTGTTGTTGGTGTTTGAGGGTGAGATGATCCGCTCCAGAGACAATACCTTGGTGAAGTTGTGCGTGGTCTTTTAATTTACTGGGCAGGGCTTGGAGTTTTGCTAAAATTCTTTCTAAACTCTGATCCAAAATTTCCAAGCGGATTGGCTGCTGCATCAGACCTGTTTGGGGGGCATAGAGCTGGGTTTGGCTGAGTAATGTGTTTTTCATAAAGACTTGGTCCTGAGCCAACATCTCAGCCAAGCGCTGCTCAGTGGCGATGCCTTTTTGCGCACAGAGCAAGAGTTGGCAGGGCGCCTCTGGACGAGAGGCCCTTTCAAATAGACTGACCAGATTATGCTGGCCCTGAGCCCCTTTAAAAAGTCGCCACTCGTGGAAATCTGTCAATTTGTGGACCACCGCCCGTTTTTTGAGGTCGTCCCTTAATGCCTGGGCATGACTGGCTGTAAGATAGTAATTTGTGCTCAAAAAAGCACTGATTCCGTAATTTTTACTCCACTCCAGGGCCAGATGAAAAAAATAATAGGCCAAATCACTGCGAGCTTGATAAAATCGAGCCAAAGGGCCTTTACGAATGTCATTAAACAGATCTTTGTGGCCTTTCTCGCCAATATAAGGGGGGTTTGCGAGAATGAGATCAAATTCAGGTTTTTTTTCGTCTTGCCAGCCTTGAAAAGCGGCTGTCAAAGGATTGCCCTGGATGATCTGTGAGGGAGTGACCCCCTTGTTTCCTGAACATTTCCACAGTCGCCAGCGCGTGATCGCCGCTGCGAGAGGATCAAGCTCGACCCCATACAGACAGCTTAACCAATTCACCTTTGCCGCAGCTGGGCATAGCTGTTTTTCGAGGGACAGTAAGCAGTCCAGCATTCCGACCAGCAAAGTGCCACCACCACAGGCTGGATCACAAATTTTGAGCTTTGCCAAAGCCTGTATCAAAACCTGGCTGTGGCGCTGAATGGCGGGCGAAATCTGGCCTGTCCAGAGCAGGGTGTGTAATTCAGTTTGAGAGATTTCAAATTTTTGGTGCAAAAGCAGTTCCAACGCACCTTTGCAAAGATAATCAACCAATGGTGGGGGGGTATAAAAAATCCCTTTTTGCTGTCTTTGGGAGCGGCTTTGCAATTGTTCGGGTAGCAGTGCAATTGGGGCTGTGGATGTTAGGTTGTCTTCCGCACTGGGCAAGAGCCAGAGCTGGGACAGCATTTTTAGCCAGATCTGTTCGGGTAAATCCTGCCATTCTCGCACCAAAAATGGCGATTCAGGTCGTTGATCGCTTAAATCACAGGGTGTGAATCTAAATCCCTTGAGACTCGCCCAGAATTCAGTTTGGGTTTGAATCTCTGGCCACTCCCATTTGAGCAGCAAAACTTGTAATAATAAGCTGCGGGCTGCATTTTCTGAGAGAAATTCGCTTAGTTGCAGAAAGACAGTCTGACAGTCTTTGAACCAGGCCTTCAACGTTTGAGGCATAGGCGTTTAAAGGGAGTTAATCAAGGGTCAGAGAACCAAAACGTGAAGGGGTATGGTAATTGTCAAAGGGCACCGACCAAGCTGAATAGGGAGTAAGGTCCTGAAAGCGGTTGCGAAAGAAATTGGCTGCCAGAGTTACGCCTTTGCCTGGATCTACTCCCAATTCGCGCAGAGGAATGGCCAGTTCTACTTGCCAGCGTTCGTCCTGGAAAGCCACTGCGCTTTTCCATTTTCCATTCCAACTCTGATCGCCCTGACGGGCGTCGTAACGCACGTTTTTGCTGTTGAGGGCAAAGTGGTAATATTTCTCTTTTTGTCCGGCGGGGGCCAACATGATTTCGACAGCGTCATCAGCAGTGAAGAGGCGTTTATCATCCCAGTCTTGGGCCCCGGCAGTAATGCGATCGAGATAGGGTTCTTCATTGTCGATGCCAATATACAGATTATCCTGATCGTAGCTGAGCCAAACCGTCGTATTGATCCCACTTTCGGAGAAGCCATTGTACCAATATTTGATTTTCAGCTCAGTTGCATTTTGCCATTCACCAGGCTCAATCCGGCCATCCAGAATTGGGGGATTGGCTGCCCGACTGACTTTGGCGGAGGGCAACGTGCGCGCTGCGGGAATCACTACCACCGAAGGCTGGGTGGAAGGGGTATAGCCTTTGGCCGCATTATTTTCTTGGCGGCTGCGGATTGCCAGCAATTTTTCGAGCAATCCCAAGCGATCGCGAATTTCCTGTTTAAAAGGTTTGGGCAAAGCCGCTTTATTCAAGTCTTGCAACAGAGCTTGAAAGGGGGGTTGTAATTGCTCCAAGGTATAACTTTTGACGGGCAGGCGATCGTAGGCTGCTTTGAGTCCCAAGAGTTGATTGCGAAAGCTATTCAGGGCCTCTGGGTTGGGGGCCTCTGTCTCTTGGCTTACCCGGAAGAGCCACTGGCCGAGATCTTCGAGAATGGTTTTTAAAGCCAAGAGCAAATCTTCGTGGGGCAACAAGGCCGGTTTGCGAAAGGGGCCTTCTTTGAGTTCTTTGAGGCTTTCGCGTTTAAAGTGGGCCAAAGCAAAAATCGAGAGGCCGCCTGTGTGGCGGTCTTGAATCACGCCAATCTGGCCAAAGATATCGTCTGGGCTGGAGAAGCGGTGCGCTCCCAAAACGGGGTAGAGCAGATCTTGGCGTTTGCCACCGTCGGTTTCCCAGTCGAGCCAGAGATTGAGATCTTTTTTATCGGGGGTATAGAGCATGTCTGAGGCAAAATCGATCCAATTATTATTCGACCAATGCCGCCAATTTTGCATTTTTGTCAAACGGCTATAAGACTCACTGCGGAAAACCGAACCCCCCAACAGAACCTTTTCTTGACGGTAGCCGCGCAGCTTTTCTTTAAAGCGGCGTACAGCCAAATTGACCTGTTCTTCTCGCCAGAGCTGCCACTCTTGAAAGAGCGGTGTGCCTTTGGCGATTTTGAGAGGGGGAAATTCACCGTGTTTTTTAAAGTATTCTTGGCGAAAGCGGGTGGAGCTGATTGCATCTTCGGGAATGGCTTCATCGTAGCGGATATAGTCCAGCAGGATGCCCTGTACAGGGTAACGCGAAAGCATTTCCTGAAAGAGATTAAAAATGTAATCGCGGGATTCGGGATGGGCAACACTCAAAAAGCGGGGTACTGCTTTGGTATCGTCCATATCTGAGGGGTGCGCCGCCAAGGCTGGAACCCGATCCAAAATGGGGTTGCCAAATCCAGGTGAGCGCACACGGAAGGTCCACACCCAGGGAATCACACGCAAATTGCGCTTTTGGCTTTCGCGCACCAACTCCCAAAGGGGATCAAAGCCCAGATCGCGCAGTTCGGGATCTTGGTCGGTATATTTGCTGTTGGGGTAGATCGCGTATCCCCGGCGAAAGACCTCTGGATAAATGGTGTTAAATCCCGCAGCTTGAAATTGCTCTAAAACCTGGGCAATGCCTTCGCGGGTTTTAGGTATAGAGCCCGCATCCATCAGAATGCCGCGCATTTCAACCGGTCGGGAGATCATCATTGAAACTTGGGCATTGCGCAGACGGGCCAGGGCCAAATCCAAATCTTTCGAAGCGGCTTCGAGATCCTGACTGTTGAGCAAAAACTCAGTGTTAATCAGGGCCAATTGAGCAATGATCTGATCGATTTCTGCGCGACCGAGGGGGGCATCGCGCCAACGCTCCAGGGATTCTTGGAGACGCTGAGAGACGTTATTGTATAAAATTTTGGTCTGCAAATAGTCACGGGTCAGGTTCTCTCGGTTGAGGGGTTCTGTGCGTTTGACAGAGTAGAGAGATTGATCCACCGAGGCTTGGCCGGGGGCCGCTTGAACAGTCTGCTGAAAGAGAACTCCTTGCAGGAGTGAAAGTGATAGCAGGAGGGGAATCCCGATTTTAAAGTTCAACACGAACAACCTTATTCTCTTTTTTAATGCAGGTCTTGATATCGCTGTCAAACCAGCTTAAACGATTCACAGGGCTTTGGCAATTGGTTCAAAACCACGGCTTTCTGTTGACATTTGCCTTGAAAACATATCACAATTAAGCCTGTTGAGTTTGTAAACCAAATTGCTGTCAAAAGTGGAGAGGCTTCATGATCACTGGAGTGGTACCTGATTCTGCGCTTGGGGCAGAAAGTTTTCTGGATGAAGAAATTGAATATCTGGAGTTCGAAAATCTGATTGAGTCAGTTGCCGAACGCCTGGACGCCTCATGGTCATACAGTCTGGAAGATGAAACCTATCAGATTGAATTTATTGATGAAGAAGGCACTTTACACGAAGCCGTTTCTGTCTCTTCGGAGTTCTGCGAAGAGGGATTTAACGAAGGCCGAGATCTTTTGACCTGCAAAGTCTTTTTGCTGGAATACGATGACTCGCGGGTGGCACTTCTGCCCGAAGTGCTTCTATTGGCCCAGCAGCTGGTTTTTTCCAAACTCTGTATGAACGAAAATCGCCACCTCTTTTTGGTGGGAAAAGCCCTTCATCACCAGGAATTTGTAACAGACGTGGTCACCACCATGGTCGAAGAAATGAGTTCTCTGGCGGCAGATTTTCGCCTCAAACTGGAATTTCAAGCCAAATAATTCAGCCCATTTTTACACGCCGCTTCAATTTCGGTGTACCCTTTAGATTAGATCGGGATAGATCAGGATCTTTAAGGGAGCAAAGCGATAAACTGTATGGCCATCCAGAAAATCAAACGCAAAACACGGGTTGGATTTGTTGCCAGTGGCGGCGCTGCTAAAGCGGCTTGTTTTCACATGGGCGTTGCCCTGGCTTTGCAGTGCAAGGGGTTTGAATTTCGTACAGGGCTGGCCTCCGAAGCCTCTCCACTGGTGGGAAATGGCCGAGAAATCGACGTTTTAGTGGGGTCTTCGGCTGGGGCTTTTGCCTGTGCGATGATCTCCAGCGGACACCCGCTTGAAGATATTTATCACAGTCTCTTGGGGCACCGCAACGCCCATTTTCCCAGTCTCTCTTATGCCCAGATGCTCTACCCCAATTTATTGGATACAGCCTTGAAGTTTTTTTCGCGTTTGCCGAAATCTTTAGCTGTGAGAGGCTATAAGAGCCTTGAGTCGCTTTTACAGGGGCTTTTTTGTAGCAATGGCTTTTATTCTACCGAAAAACTTGAGGCCTATCTGCGTCGCTCGATTTTGGCTGGCAACCGTTTTGATGAATTGGCGCCAGAGCTGTATATTGTCACCACCCTTTTGGACAACCCTGGGCGCTTGATTTTGGGCCCACGCAATCTCAGCCAGCTACGCGAAAAACTTCATTTTTATGATGCCGAAACCCAATATGATACCTCTGTGGAAATCTCCCATGCAGCGGCGGCCTCAATGTCTCTGCCGCCAATTTTTAAACCCTATCAATTGCAAACCGCTCAGGGACCCCTGTATTGTTTTGATGGTGAAATTCGCAAAACCCTTTCGGCTCATGTTGCGCGTGATGCGGGTTGTGATTTGATTATTGCTTCTTATACTCACCAGCCCTATAAATACCGCGAAGAGATCGGTTCTTTGGCTGATTACGGTATTCCCTCTATTTTGGTTCAGGCCCTGTATCAAATGATCGAATCCCGCATTCAAGGCGCCCATGATTTACATTTGCTCAAAAAGCGGGTGATGGAAGAGACCCAATCTTTCTTCGACAAAAAGGGCCTGTCTCCCCAGTTAAAAGAAGAATTTCTGCAACATTTAAATCTCAAATTAGACTACAATCCCAACGTGGACTATATTTATATCCACCCCACTGAACACGAAGACAGTCTCTTCTTTTCAGATCACTTTAATCTCTCCAGCGAAAGTATGGAAGCCATTGCTGAAAATGGTTTTAGAAGTGCCATTCGGGCTTTAAAAGATTACCATTTCAGTTTTTCAGAGCCCTTTTCATCTTCTCAAGCTAGTTGAAACTCTGAAAACCTAGCCAAGTTCTTCAAGCCTTATAATCACTGGGTTTGATTGTTTTTATTAAGTAAAAGACAGTCAAATTTGGAATCTCTGCTTGGTCTAATCTTACTTTCTGTGTTACTATCTTTTTGATGGAATACATTCTAATTCTAAATTCAAACGAAACAGACTAACCCGAAAGAAGGATTCTCCTTTGGCCAAGAACAGAGCCCTTACCTTAAAAAAAGCGCATCTGAGACGCGAAAAAATTCAATCAGCCCTGCTTGATAAAGCTGATTTTCTCTATATCAAAGATATTGCTGATTTATGTGCGATGCAAACGGTAGATATCTCCAATGATCTCAAAGAAATGACCCGTTTGGGTTTGCTCTCTAAAAAAGAAGATAAAACGGCTCATCCCAAGCGTTTGATGTATAAATTGAAGCCTGTCGCTGCCGCCCGTCTGGCCAAAGAAAGCAAAGTTTCAGCCAAAAAAGAAGCAGTCAAACCAGCATCCGTCCGTCAGGACTCTGGGTCAGCAGCAGCAACAGCAGAAAAAGCGGTCGCAAGTGCTGCTCCTGCCTCTAAAACCAAGTCAAGTAAAGCCCCTGTGGCAAAAAATAGCAAATCAGCGCCGAGCAAAGCGCCTGTGCCTCAAAAGAGTACAGAGGCAGCGCCAGCCAAGCCCGCCAAAGTTGCAACAGCCAAACCAGCAACTAAACCCGCCAAAGTCGCAGTTGCCAAGCCTGCAACAAAACCTGCCAAAGTTGCGGTGACAAAATCTGCAGCAAAACCTGCCAAAGCGGCGAGCAAACCTGAAGAAAGTAAATCTGTTGGTAAAGCTGCAGCCAAAGTTTCAAGCAAAGCTGCCAGTAAAGTAACGGCCTCTGTGCCTGTTTCTGAGGCCAAAGCGACCAAAGTAAGCAAAGCAGAAAAAACGCCCAAATCCGCAAAAGCAGCCCCAGGCAGCAAAGTTGTTGCCGCCACACCTGCAGTCCAAACAGAAGCTTCCAAACCCGCCAAAAAAGCGGCTTATGTGAGCAAGAAAGCGGCCCAGGCAAGTGCGCCTGCTGTGCCTGCACCGCGCAAGCGCGCTCCTTCGGGTGCAACCCAGGGCCAAATTCTGGCTGAATTGGCCAAAGGAGAAGCGCTCTCCATCGATGCACTCTGCCAACGTTTGGACAAACAAACTGCCAATATGTATAAAATGGTGGGCTCTTTGCATGCCCAAGGCCAAATTCAAAAGCACAAGAGTGGCGGGCGGGGCTACGTTTATAGTTTAACGGGCAGCGCTGCACCTGTGGCTGCTGTTTCTGCCAAACCAGCCAGCAAAGGCAAAGCCGCTCCGGCTTCAGAAGCTGAGTTATTGGATAATCTCATTGATAAACTCGCAGGGGCTGCCAAAGGCTTTTTGCGCAGTTTGATTCGCAATTAGAATCCCCTAATTCTAAAAGCCCCGCTCTTCTAAGAGTGGGGCTTTTTTTCTGGGCTGTTTTCAGTTGAATAAGGCGTTGTGGGTCTTAAGGTTTGGCTTGCTTTTGCTGTTCATAGGCCAATTGCACAGCCCCAATCAGCTTTTTGACATCTTCCCACTCTTCTTGCCATTTGAGCGAAAGAGTGGCTGTTTGCTTGGGATTGGCAGGCGGATAATACTGAATATCGGCTTTGCGCAATTGGGGTTGCAAGGCCGATTCCCAGCGCACAAAGAACTGCAACCCGTCGTGCAAAAATTTGACTGAATGATAGCCAATATCATTGGTTTGCCAATCTTTTGGCAATGGAATGGCAGGCAGCGGATCCAATTCCAGAGTGGTATCAATGTGGCCCAAATTGCGTGCGCGCAGACGCCGTTCTTCTTCACTGTCAAAATTGTCGTTGGGGTCGATATTGTTGCGGTTGCTGCCGTTAAACCAGCCGGGGTTGTACCCTGAGCGCGGGCCGCCGGAATTGTCGGGCGAACCAGAATTGTCGGGGGGAGAGGAGCCATTGGGTTGGGGCTGAGTGCCGCTGCCAGCATTCTCTGAGCCCGAGGTATTCTCAGGTAAAACGCCTATATCTCGGGCTTTCTTTTCAAAACCTTCCCCATCGGTCATGAACTTTTCAAACTCTTCCCAGCTTTTAAATCCTGGTGGCAATTCTTGAGGCACCTCAAGATCTTGGGCCTCAAAGAATTTTTGCATGGCAGTTTTCTTTTGGGCTTCAGCCTCGGGCAAATCTGCCACTTGCGTTGGGCTTGGGGCCGGGGTCGGCTCCCCCGAAATGGCGGGCGAAGGCATAGGGGTGGGAGTGGGGCTGGCCAATGCTGAAGAGGGCGAGGGAGAGGGCGTGGGCTTGGATGCCAGCGTGGGAGTGGGTTTGCTCTTGGGGGTGGGGGTGGGTTTGGGTCTGCGCGCCAGGGAATCATCTTGAGCGGGGCGGGGAGGCTGTGAAAGCGGCATGGCCTGGCTGGGGGGTGGGGGGCTATCGGGTGGAATGGGCTCAGCGCTC
>JBIKWL010000270.1:0-4229 GCA_044356335.1 Candidatus Sericytochromatia bacterium | reverse complement strand
AGCGATACCGCTACTTTGAGTTCTCCTATTTCTTTTTCGTTTATTTTTAAATTGGCAGATTTAAGCAAGACAGGAATTTTTTTGTTTGGACTTAAGTGCAATTCCGTGATTGTCACAGGCCCAGAGATCTGGGGCAACTGAGAGCCCTTTAAATTGGGAGAGCCAATCACCAATGCTTTTTGCGGATCGCGAATCTCAAAAAAGAAGCCACTTTCGATTTCCAGCCCCTCTTTGCTGAGCAAATAAGCCGTGAGATTGTCGAGCAGTTTTTTGATCTTGGCAGGCTGATGTAAATCCACTGCCAAGGTCGGATTTTCGCGGTAGAGATAATCCATAAAATTTTGTACGCGGTAGACCACTTCATTGCCTTCGCGTTCAGCCAGTTCAAAAAAGTGTTGGCGCATGGCCAGTCCAATTAAGAGGCTGGGAATCACCAAAATCAAAACGGCGAGCAAATTAAAAAATAAGAGCAGCCGTCTGCGCAGGGTCATGGCGACTCTTTAAGCATATAGCCTATACTGCGCACCGTTTGAATCAGGCGTGGCTGCCCATTTTGCTCAATTTTCTCTCTCAGGGCGTGGATGTAAACATCCAAAACGCTGTCTTGAACCCCATTTCCCCAACCCCAGACAGCGCTCAAAATTTGTGAGCGGCTCAGGGCCTTGCGGGGATTTTGGAGAAAATACTGCAATAATTCAAACTCACGGGGCGAGAGGTGGAGGGATTGCTCAGACACAAAAACTTCGCGGCTGAGCAACGACATGCGCACATTTTCAAAGTGCAATTCATCACCCGGTTTGTTTTGTTTGAGGCGCAATTGCAAGCGAATCCGGGCCAGAAGCTCTTCGAGATGAAAGGGTTTGGTGAGATAGTCATTGGCCCCAGAATCCAAACCTTCGACCCGTTCTTTGACTTCGGCGCGGGCCGTGAGCATGATAATCGGGATTTGTGAATCTTTGCGCAGTCGGCGGCAAATTTCAAGGCCATCCATGCCCGGCAACATGCGGTCGAGAATAATCAAATCAAAGACCTGCTCACGGGCCAGAGAGAGTCCTTCCATCCCATTATCAGCACTTAAAACCGCGTAACCTTCACATTTGAGTTCCAGCTCAATAAAGCGCCGAATCTGCACCTCATCTTCGATCAGAAGAATTTTGGGCTGGGGTTCCGCCATCAAGTATTAAAAGCCCTGTCGCCTGCATCACCCAAACCGGGCAAGATATAGCCGATTTCATTCAGCCCCTGATCGACAGAGGTGGTGTGAATTTGGATATCGGGGTGGGCTTCAGCCAAGCGCTGAATGCCCTCAGGAGCAGCAATCAAACAGCAGAAGTGAATTTGCGCCACTTTGCGGCGTTTGAGGATATCCACAGCTGCTATGGCCGAGCCACCTGTGGCCAACATCGGATCGAGAATAAAGGCGATGGTGTCTGCCGCGAGCTCTTCGGGGATTTTGACGTAGTATTCAACAGGCATCAGGGTCTCTTCATTGCGATAGAGGCCGATATGGCGCACCTGGGCAAAGGGAAAGACCTCAAAAGCGCCATCGATCATACACAGACCTGCCCTTAAAATCGGGGCGATCACGATGTGGCCGCATTTGATTCGTACACCCTGGCCTGCACCCATTGGGGTTTGCACTTCTTGGGGCACCAATTCAAGGCTGCTGGAGGCCTCATACACAATATACCGGGCCAGATTTTTAATCATGGCCCGAAAAATGGGAGAGGGGGTGGTTTTGTCCCTGAGCAGGGTGAGGTCCCGCTGAATCAGGGGGTGGTTATAGACGTGTAGGTTTTCTGGGAGCATGAAAGTTTACCTGATTTAACTCGATAGATTAACTCAAAATTTCATACCCATTCTGACACATTCTGACCTGTCACAACAAGCAAAAGAGCTTGAATTCAGCTTGAAACTTGGTTTTTTTTCTTAAGCTTGGCCTGATAGGTTTTAATCGTTTTTAGCTGCACGCCCATTTTTTCGGCAATGGCTTCCAAAGTCAGACCTTGAGTCAAAAGCGTTGCCACTTCCTGTTCTCGGGGGGTCAATTCAGACGTCGCTCCTGTCACAGCTTTTGCAGGCTTTGTTGCCGTCTGTTTGGCCGGTTTGGCCTTTCTCGCTGGCTCTGCGGCCGCGAGTTTGGCCTCTGGACTGAGGCCGGATGGCTTGACCAAGCTTTGAACAGTGCGGGTTAATTCTGTGACCCCGGCATCTTTGTTCAACAGTGCTTGGATCTTCCCACTGGCTTTCAGCTGATCTGCTTGGGCTTGGTGATGGGTTAAAACCAACCAAGCAGCCTTACTTTGGCTTTGTAAACGGCTCAATTCCGTTAAATTGAGCAGGGATTGGTCGATGATGACAACGTCTGTGGCATGTGTTTGCAGGTGTTGGGTCAATTCAGCCCAGGTTCCCAGCAATTCGGTGACATGTATGCCTTCGGTGGTGCGTAAACAGGCTTTGAGAGCTGAACGCATGATCGGTTGAGGGTCTGCAACGCAGACCCGGATAGGTTTAAGTAGAGTTTGCATAGAGGTATTTTAGCTGGACTGGCTGAGACTGTGAAGCTGATTTTCCTGTGTTATAATACCTGCATGTTTTAAACGCCGTGTTTTAAACTTCGTTTCTGCGGGTGTAACTCAGTTGGTAGAGTGTCAGCTTCCCAAGCTGAATGTCGCGAGTTCGAATCTCGTCGCCCGCTTCTCTTTTTAACAAAAACCCAGCCCATTCGGTTGGGTTTTGTTTTGGATGATACAACCCAAATCAGTGAGATAAAACCATGAAAACCATAGCAGCTGTTGCTTTTGAGGCCGGAAAGCCGCTCGAGATTGTCGAAGTCGATCTGGGCGCCCCCCAAGCTGGAGAAGTGTTGGTCAGAATTGTTGCCAGTGGTGTTTGCCACACCGACGCGTATACCCTTTCCGGTGATGATCCCGAAGGTCTTTTTCCTGTCATTCTTGGCCACGAAGGGGGAGGGGTTGTCGAAGCGATTGGCCCTGGCGTGACCTCTGTCAAACCCGGCGACCACGTCATTCCGCTTTATACCCCCGAATGCGGAAAGTGCAAATTCTGTACCTCTGGCAAGACCAATCTCTGCCAAGCGATTCGCAATACCCAGGGCAAAGGACTGATGCCCGATGGCACTTCCCGTTTTTCTTATCAGGGCCGCATGATTCACCACTACATGGGTACATCGACTTTCTCCAAATACACCGTTTTGCCCGAAATTGCCCTGGCCGTGATCAACCCGGCTGCTCCGCTGGACAAGGTCTGTCTGCTCGGCTGTGGTGTGACCACCGGCATCGGTGCCGTTTTAAATACAGCCAAAGTCACCCCTGGTTCAAGTGTGGCCATTTTCGGTCTCGGTGGCATTGGCCTGAGTGCGATTCAGGGGGCCGTGATGGCCAAAGCGGGCCGCATTATTGCCATCGATGTCAACCCAGATAAATTTGAATTTGCCAAACAACTCGGCGCGACCGATTGCATCAACCCCAAAGATTACAGCGCTCCGATTCAAGAGGTGATTGTCGAATTGACCGATGGCGGCGTTGATTATTCTTTTGAGTGTATTGGCAATGTGCAGATCATGCGTGCAGCCTTGGAATGCTGCCACAAAGGCTGGGGCGAATCCACGATCATTGGTGTGGCAGGTGCCGGACAAGAAATTACCACCCGTCCCTTTCAATTGGTCACAGGCCGGGTCTGGCGCGGCAGTGCCTTTGGTGGTGTTAAAGGCCGCAGTCAATTGCCGGGTTATGTCGAAAAATACCTCGCGGGTGAAATCAAAGTCGATGAGATGATTACCTTTAATTTGCCCCTTTCAGAGATCAACCAGGCCTTTGATTTGATGCACGCAGGCAAAGCGATCCGTTCGGTGGTGCACCATGACTGAATATCCCGTCAGCGGTGATTTGGCCCGACTGAGCCGCGCCAAGGCTTTTGGCGGCTGGCAAGAAACCTGGGTGCACAGCGCCAGAAGCACAGATACCGCGATGAAATTTGGCATCTATTTGCCACCCCAGGCAGATGACAAGCCTTGCCCAGTGCTCTATTGGCTCTCGGGTTTGACCTGCACAGAGGAGAATTTTATTGTCAAAGCCGGCGCCCAGCGCTACGCCGCTGAACACGGCTTGATTCTGGTCACACCCGACACCAGTCCCCGTGGGGCCCATTTACCCGGAGAAGACGAGAGCTGGGATTTTGGCACGGGTGCAGGTTTTTATCTCAACGCC
>JBIKWL010000269.1:0-4242 GCA_044356335.1 Candidatus Sericytochromatia bacterium | reverse complement strand
CGGCTGAAGGCCTGCCTGAGATGTTTCAGGGCATGCTGACCGGTGGCGTACAAGCTGCCCTTCCTCAGGTTGCGGCATCAGCGGGAAATTTGCTTCCAGAACTTGCTCCAGAGCTGGTTGAAGCGGCTGTTCAAATTGCTCCAGAGGCGATTGATCTGGGGCTTCAGTCTTTGCCTGAAATCGTTGATTTCGCTGGAGATGTCGCTTCTTATGTGCCGATCGTTGGCGATGCCGTTGGACTTGTCACAGATACGGTGGGGGCTGCTGGGCATTTGGTGCCTGAGGCCATGGACGTCGCTGCGCCTTTGCTGTCAACTGCAGTCGAAATCGGCGCGCCCATCCTTGAAGAAGGGGTTGGCGCTTTAACTGCCATTCTCAATGATCCCAGCAAAGCGTCAGAGGCCTTAAGTGCTGCTGCAGGCAATTTGCTTGAAAAAGTTTCTTCAGAACTGGTGGAAGGGGCAGGACAAGTTGGCGCAGAATTGGTGGGCTTGGGGGTTGAATCGGTCCCCGAAGTCCTCGAATTTGCAGGAAATATCGTCGGCTTTGTGCCAGGGGTAGGCGATGTCGTCAGCACCGCAACAGATGTCTTGGGGGTGGCCTGGAACCTTGCACCTGATGTGGTCGATGTGGCTGCACCCGCCGTGTCCAGTGCCGTAGAAATTGCGTCCCCGATTCTCGCCGAGACCTCCAAAGTGGGTGGCGCAGCCTTTCAAGGGGCACTTTCCAGTCTTCCCCCTGCACCAGAGCTGCGCCCAGAATAAACCAGACTAAGCAAGTCAGTTTTTACCGTTCCCTTGCTATAATAACTTTAATTTAACCTTTTATACGCAGGGGAGCGGCTTTGTTCATGACTGAAATCTTTCGCCAGGCCTTTGCCCAGGCGGCTTCAGACAAATTAATCGACAAGCCTGAATTGCAGCAATTGCGGCAGATCAAAAACGATTTGCAAAAGACAGCTCCGGGATCCGAAGCCGCACGCGTGGCTGCCCGCACCTTGCAAAGTCTCGACAGCTATCAAGGCACCACCCGCGTCAATCAGCCCATTGCCCAGACCGATGGCAAGCCCATGTATTACGATTTTAAATTCACGCCGACCTATGGCGAAAATGAACGTGTGCCAGGCAACACCCCGCTTGAAATTGTCGCTAACCTCTCACAAGGCGACGAATTGGCTGATACCAAACAGGACAATGTGCGCTGTGCTGCAGCCACGGTTTTAAATGCCTATTTGTTGCTCGGGGGAAAATTTGAAGATCTGCCTTCCAAATTGGGCCTGAAGCTCGACAGTTCAGAGTTAACCTACGCCAATGCCCACCGGGTACAAGAAGCCCTTTATAACAAAGCAAACATCAACCGCAGTGATGGCTTAAATATCTCCGACAGCAATCGCTACGACTTTGACACCGGCCGCATCACCCGGCCCGAAGTGGTTGGGGAGAGCCGGATTGCCGCCAATTTGCTGGGACTCAAAACCCACGCCATGATGGGCCCCACCCGCGAAAAAATGACCGAGCGAGAACCGGCGGTTAAGGCTTATTTGGCCCAAAACCCCAAAGCGGTTTTTTATCTCACGGTTCAAGGTGGGCCTCCCGTCCGGGCCCCTCAAGACTACGAAAAGTACAATCATGCTGTCGCACTCTATCACGACAAAGGCCAGTTTTACCTGCTCGATACAGGTGTGAACGACAATGGTGCCAACCGGGCCATGAAGCGTCTCAACCCAGCTGAGGTCAAAGAACTCCTTTATGACAACAAAGGCTATGTCTTCGGTCTGACGTTTGCTGAACCCTCTTCCCCATCCGCAAACGGAACAACAGGCAAACCCTAAAATGGAATCGCTGCGTCCCCAGAGTCCTGTCTTAGCCCCTTCTGAGAGAACCACGCCATTGCCTCTGCCCCTTTCTGGCCGCATTCCAGCAGGACAAAGCACAGACTTGCCAGCGCAGACAGCCACACCCTTCACTCATTCAGACCAACTGCAGGCACCCGCCGCCCGCAGTCCGATTCAAGCCGTGCTTTCGCTCTGGCAAGATGAACCTGTTGTGATCTCCGCTGCGGACAAAGATTCGGCCCTGGCACTTTTGGAGCGCACCCGCAAAGGCTACCATCCGACTGTGGCTGAAATGGGGGCCTACCATCGGGTGGCCAAAGCCAGTCAAGATTTGCCTGCGGTTGATACCTTGGCCGAGACCGTGCCGGTGATGACTCAGATTTTTGCCCGTCTCGACCGCGACAAAAGCGGGTTCTTGGCCGATTCAGAAATCAAAGCGGCCCGCCTCAACCCCAGCTTTAAAGGCCGAGAAGCTGTGGCCTTGACCACCCTACTCAAGCTGAATAAATCGATTCAAAAGCTCTCTCTCAACGAGTGGAAACAACAGAGTGGCACCCATCTCAAAGATCTCTCTGCCCTCGGCCGCAGGGCTGCCAAAGACGAACCCTCCAAATGGACTCTCTACGTGGAATCGTATGTCTTTAATCAGGGAATTAAATTGCGCCAAATCGATCAGCGCCTCTTTCCCCAAGGCGTTGCCAGTATTCGACCCGACCACATTCAGCAGGGCGAGTATGGCACCTGTACGATTCTGGCTGCTGCTGCAGCCATGGCGGCCAATCCCGCAGGCAAACAGGCCCTGTTTGAGATGATTTCAGAAAATCCCGATGGCAGTTTTGTTGTCAAGTTTCCAGCTGAAAAAGCTGTGACTGTCAAACGTCCCACCGATGCGGAATTGATCTTACATGCCAGTTCGGGCCCGGATGGCCTCTGGTTAAGTGTCTTGGAAAAGGCCTTTGTCAAACGCATGGAGAGCCAAATGCAAGGCAAATCCGAAGAAGAAGTTGAAAAGGCTGTCAACAGTGGCTATTACCTCAGTGAAGGCATTCGCCTTTTAACCGGAAATCAAGCCCAAGATGGCACTATTCCTGGTACACCCCTGCCCCAGTTGCGCAGTTTTGTGGCCCAAACGCTGGCTGAAAACCGTGTTCTGCTGGTGACCCTGAATCCCAACTCGGCCCAAGCCAAAGACAAGGCCCTGAAAGAAAAAAACAAGCGCAACGAAGAGATTTATACCGATGGATTGGTGGGTTTACATGCTTATAGCGTGATTGGCTTTGATCCGGCCACAGACACGATTAAACTGCGCAATCCTTGGAACCACACAGAATTGCTGGGCCGAGATGGCAAAGCCGCTGATGGGGTAGATGATGGGGTTTTTTCAGTCAAACTAGACGTCTTTCAGCAACTCTTTTCAGACATCTCCTGGCAAACCCGTGACAAGCTTTAAGCGTCCAGATTGAACAAATTAACGTTTGCTGAAGTCGAAGCCGCTGACTATTTTGGGAATGCCGGGAATGCTTAAACTGCCTTCGATTTTGCCCTTTGAATTCTGGCTGATGCGAATCACCAGATCCCCATTGGGGGTTGATGCTGTGATGGTCTGTACCCGGTTGCCTTTGCTGTTGGTTTCATTGACCTGTAAGTTGCTTTTTCCCGAACCGGCTCCTTTATTGCTGACATTGTCGTGCAATTGGTATTGCCATTGGCCTTTGCTGTCCTGAGAGAGTTTGATACTTAAATTGATTTTTCCGTTGCGCAGGCCAAAATAATCATCGGCCAGGCCGCGCACGAGCCCAGGAATATTAATTTCTGCCTGAATCTCCAGGTTTTTGCCATCCATTTTTGTGATCTGGCCCTCGCCATTGGCGGAGGCAATGCCATCGAACTCCAGTTTGTCGCCCTGATTGAGTCCCAAGAGCATGACCCCTGTTTGTGGTTTTGGGTCGCTCAAAGACAAAGATGCTGTGGCACGGCCCGACTGGGTCGTTGACGTGCGCTGGTCTTGCATTGATTTGGCTGGCGCTGTTGTGGGGGTTGGAGCAGACTTTGCGGGGGCTGGTGGGGTCGCAGCTGTTCGCGTTGTGGCTGCGGGTGCTGTGTTTCTGCGCGAGGGATCCAATTGCATGACAGATGCTCCTGAAAGGGTATTGTTGGCTATATCCGCTGTAACGGTTGCAAACTGACGTTAAGTTTGGGTTAGAGCGCCTTCGTCTGTCTTGCCCCGTAGCAATGCTGTCCCCAGTTGTAAGGCTCCTGTGTCGCCAACAACTGGAGCAAGGCTCGTGCCTCGCCGACGGTACAAGCGCCTTCGTCTGTCTTGCCCCGTAGCAATGCTGTCCCCAGTTGTAAGGCTCCTGTGTCGCCAACAACTGGAGCAAGGCTCGTGCCTCGCCGACGGTACAAGC
>JBIKWL010000022.1:0-49497 GCA_044356335.1 Candidatus Sericytochromatia bacterium | reverse complement strand
CTGACCGTTCTGTTCTTGTAGCAGCCGTCAGAACTGGCTTACGACAATTTCAACATTTTGTTGCAAAGCCTGAGGCCTTATGACACAATGACTTTCCATTTATTTTCTGGTAGTGATTTAGTTCAAAGATATCCTCAAAAAGAACCTGCTCAGGGGGAGCTGCTTGGGTCACAAACGATTTTTCGGTCTGACTTTGCCAAGTAACTGTTTGACTTTTTCCCTCCGGCTTGTGCTCGGGATCAATGACCCAAGTAATGGGCCCCTGATAGGATTTTTTGGCTGTACTTGTTGCCGTCGGTGAAGTCACTGAGGGAGTTTGCCCGGTTGGCGGCAAGCTGCAACTGAATAGACAAAACAGCAAACAAATCCACAATCCTGTTTTCATGGCTTGTCTCCTGTGCCTTCGGGATTGATCAAACTGCCCACAAACAAGACAAGACCGGTTTCTAAATCGTGGATTAGGTATAAAAACGGGCGATTGGCTTCAAAATCAAATTCAATTTTGGGGTCATTGGTACTTGGAAAAGGAAAACGGATGATGGTGACAGCCGCTGCTTCCACCCCTTTTTGATGGACCTTGATTTTGGTTTCGTGCAAGATTTTGGAAATAGAAGTTGAACCCTCCTTCAACAGATTTGAAAAATCTGCTTTGATATCATCAAAAGGTAATTTCATGCCCATTTGAATAAAATAATCTTCAAGGAAAAGACCAAAATCCGATTCAAATTTGGGAATTTTGTAATAGCCATTTTTATCTGTCATTTCTTTTAAGGCGGCTTGCCAGCTCTGCAGGTCTAAAGTATCAACTTCGTTTTTAAGCTCTGAACTGGCTGCTGGCAAGACAAAGGTCATGGCATAGTTTAAGCTGCGGGCAGACTCATGACTCTCTTGGGGGCTGGGCTCAAACACCTTTTGTAAAAACTGAGTCCCTGTTTGGGGATTTTGCCAATAGGGGGTAAAATTGCGTTCCAACATCATGGGGACTTTGATCACCGGTTTGGAAAGTGGGAAAAAATCTGCTTCAAGCGTGTTTTCATGAAAAGCGGTTTTCCAAGAGCCTTTAAAATAAACGGTGTTAATCAAAAACAAAATAGCCTGACTCACATCCTGTTGACTTACCACATTTTTAATCAAGCCCCGTGTTTTTTTTTCAATCCAGGCATTGATTTGATCGGCTGCTTGTTGAGGCTCGTATCTGAAGTCCAAGCTGGCCAATTGGGCTTGGTAATATTTCAGGTTCTCTTGGGCAAATTGGGGCTTGAGCGGGATTTTGCGATCCACCCAGATGGAATTGGCTATTTGCACCTCTAAATTTTTGGACGGGGTGACACTTAAGCTTTGCCAGAGAATCTGACTGAGCTGATTCAATTCAGTGACAGAAAAACCCTCTAAATCAAGAACTTGGGCCATTTGTTTGCGGGTTTCTCCGGCTGAGCCGTTATACGCCATGGCAAGGGCCAGGACAATGCTCAAAGGGGAGATCAAGATATTTTCCTTGAGGCCTTGTTTGGCAAAAATGGCTTTAAACAGCTTAAAACCCAGTGCATTGTATTTATCCACCAAACCACTGTCACGCAAGCGTTTCACTTCATCGGCACTGGCAAATTTGATCGTTTGTTCATCACTGGCAAAGGTTTGAAGGGGCGGCGGTGTAGGGCTTGCTGTCGGAGTGATGGCCGGTTTTGAAGCCTGACTTGCGGGAGTCTGGCTGGCCGAGGGGCAGCCGCTCAAACAGAGAGAAAGGGCCAATGAAAGGCTCAAACAGGTTTTGGGAAAAGCGTTAAACATGGTTTACTGTCCTTGAAAGAAATAAAGTGTTTGCCCCAAAGGGGTACGAAATTGCAATAAATGGGTTTGCTGAGGGTCAAAAGCCTGAAGATGGCGAATATCCACAAAAGTTTCTGCTCGCCCATTCTGATAGATCTGAGTGGCACTGCAACTCAGGCTTTCGCCGTCTATAATCACCTGATTTTTGAGTGGATCCAGCATAAAATGAGTTCCAATTAACTGCAGGGATGTGGGCTGTGCATTTTGAAAATGCACTGTCACCCGCTCAATTTGCGGTGCCAAGCTCATATCTGTACCCTTGACCGGCAGATTCACAGACAGCCGTTGTTCTCCAGACTCAACACTCAAGGTATGTGTTCCCGAGACCTGTAAATCTGTCAAATACTGGGTGGGCAACTCCAGTTGGATGTGCTCCGGGGCAATCTGCACGACTTCCAGCGGACGCACCCCATCGAGCAATATTCTTTGACGGGGTTCAGGACCTGTCAAGGATTGATGCAAAAGTCCCGGTTCATAGGTAAAGCGCATCTCACTTTCCTGAAGTGGAGATGAAAGCGCAAAATTGCCCACAATTGTGAGTTTGAGGGGTTGGGCACTAAAATAATCCGGCTGCCAGACCGGCTCTTGCGCATTCAGAATGGATTTACCTGTTTCGCTCTCAAGAATATCTGCGATATAAAACAAAGGGGTCGGAACGGGAGCCGGGGCAACAAAATTGGAGCCACCGCCACCTGAATGGCTGCCACTGGGTTGAGCGGGTGTCGCTATTGGCACAGACAGAGAAGAAGGAAACGCAGAAGGATACACCGAAGGAATTCCTCTGAGCAAGGGTGAAACAGGCTTGGGTCGCTCCGCCCCTTTTTGAGTGGCCCGGGGCAATGCTTCGGGTTCACTGCCAAAACCATGTTTCAATGCGGTCGGTGAGGCCGTTGGCAAAGAAACGACCAGAGGAACCCCCGCTTGCGGGCCTGGCTGACAGGCGGTCAAAAGGAGGAGGCCACTCAGCCAAACAGCCCCAAAACCCTTACCTGGATGTTTGTTCATCTCTTCTGCACCTTTTTGTCCAAGCTAAAGCCTGGAGTCACGAATCATGCCATTTGTGAGTATAATCAAAGGGTTCTTATTTGTATATCACCCTGAGGGTGAGACAAAAATGCACGCTCTCAATCAAGGCCCCTTTTTCATTAAATTCTGATGATCTTTCTCAGTCTTTACACTCACAAGATTTACCCCTTAAATCCCCGATTATTTTGGCGGCCTGACGGGTTGACTTTATGCAAAATTGTGCTTTAATTTAATCAAAATTTATAATGCCAGGACTTCATTTTTGATGCCGCAGATCATCACGGTCATGCTTGTGGATGACGATCCAAATACCTTGGCTTTTCTAGAGGCTTGGCTCACTGACAATTGCGATTTGCCCTACCGCTTTCAAATTTTAGGAAAAGCCCTCTCAGGAAACGAAGCGATTAAACAGCTAAAAAATGCTCAGCCGGATCTCATGATCCTGGATTTGAATATGCCAGAGACCTCAGGGATGATCGTCGCTCGCTTTGCCAAGACACTCACCCCAGCTCCCCGGATTCTTTTGTATAGCGGATACGATGATTTGTTAGAGTGGCAAGATACCGCTCATGAACATATCCGAGGCTATGTGATTAAAAACAGCCCCATTGAAAAACTTGAAATGGCCGTTGAAAAAATCTTAGCAGGGGATCTCTTTTGGGACCCGCTTGTCTATTACCATATGCATCAAAAATCCCATGCACCACGAGAACAATTGGTCTGGAAAGAAGCGCTGACAGAGAGAGAACAAGACATTTTTGCTCTGTTTTGCAAGGGCCATACGCCCACACAAATGGCCAACCAACTCAATTTAAGTATCAACACAATCAAAACCCATCTCAGAAATATCTGTCAAAAAGCAAATTGTGCGGACATAGAAAAACTGAGACAGCTTATTTTTTGATCTCACAACAAGAGCCCCACAGAGACGCCCATGCGCTCATTTCTGAACCGAACTGATCAGATATCTTCCCCCCTGACTGCAGACACAAATCGCCCCCTGCTGATCCGTGCGCCAGACCCGGCTGCCGAGCTGCTTGTAGCGGTCCAAAATTTCGGGATAGGGATGTTTAAAGCGATTGGCTACACCGGCAGAGACAATCGCCTCGCGCGGCATCACGGCCTGTAAAAAGGCCGATCCCGAAGAGGTATCGCTGCCATGGTGGGGAATTTTAAAGATATCCACCTTGAGCTGGCTGCCAACTTGGGCCAAGAGGGCCTGCTCCGCCTCGGCTTCTATGTCGCCGGCAAAGAGAAAGCTGAGTTGCCGGTGCTGGAGCCGCAGCACCAGCGATTGGTTGTTGATATTGTCATCCACCGGCTTGTCATCAACAGGATCTTCGCCCAAATGGCTGTGGCCCGCCTCTGCCAGCCCCTGCCAAAAGGTCAGATTCAGATCGGGGCCCAAGGCCAAACGCTCGCCCTGGCGCGGGAATTTGAGCACGCTGCCCTTGAGCTGAATTCGGCGCAACAATTCCAAATAGCTGCCCGCCACAGGGCTCTGGGCAGGCACAAAAAAGGTCTGGATCGGGATCTCCGCCAGCAGCCCCGAGAACCCGCCATAATGGTCGAGATGGGCATGAGAGATAATGGCTGTGTCAATTTTGCCAATGCCCCGGCGGCGCAAATAGGGCAAAATATGCTGGGTGCCGGCGTCCCAGACTTGTTCTCCCTGTTGCTGGCGCGGGCCGGCATCAATCAAAAGGGTGTGGCCCGGTGCTTCAACCAAAATCGCATCCCCTTGGCCGACATAGAGATAGGTCACCCGCAAGGGGCAGGTCAGGCGCTGCTGCAAAACACTGGCACCGCTGAGCAAGGGAACCGTGAGCAGAACGCCAGCAAGCAGAGCGCCTTTGCTGCGCAACAGCCCTTGAGAGAGCAAATGCCATTGGTCCCACACCGGCAGGCTCAGCAAAACCAGCAAAGCCAGTGCCACCTGCATCCCGCTCAAAAACAGCCCTTCCAGAGCCGGAATTGGCAGTGCCGCCAGCCAAGCCACGCCAGCCACAAAGACATCACAGACCAAGCGCAACAAGGCCGCGCCCCAGGCCCAGAGAGACGCTGAACAAAGTGCCAGACCCATGCCTGCCAGGGTCATCCAGGTTAAAAGAGAGACAAAGAGTGTGGCCCAGAGGTTGGCGGGAATCACCAGCAATGAGACCGCCCCAAAATGGTAGAGCTGCACGGGCAAGACCCAGAGCTGGGCGGCCAGCAAAGCGCCCAGACAGGTGGCCAAAGGCAAAGGCAAAAAATCGAGCTGCTCAGCCAGCCAAGTGGCTCCCCAAATCAGGCCCGCTGTGGCCAAAAACGAAAATTGAAAACCCGCTTCAAAGAGCAAACCTGGGCGCCAGAGCAAAAGCAGCCAACCGCCGACCAGCAGGGCCTGCAAGGCATGAATGCGGCGAAAACAGGCCCAGGCCACCAGCCCCAGACAGGCCACCATTCCGGCCCGCAGCACCGAGGCCGAAAACCCCGTTAGGGCGACATAGAACAGGGTCAAAAGCGCGCCTGAACCAGCGGCAGCCCACCGGGGCAAACGCAAAAGCCGGGCCAGCCCCAGCCAGGCCAGCAGCAAGAGCTGAACCTGAAAGCCCGAAACCGCCAAGACATGCTGCAAACCGGCCTTTTGAAAGAGGGTTTGAATGGTCTCTGAGACCGGGGCTTCCTGTTCGCCCAAAACCAAAGAGCCCAACAAAGCCGCCGTCTCTGCGGGCAATGCCTGGGCAAAGGCCGAAAAAACCCGGCTGCGCACACGCTCAACTCCACGTCCGGGCGCCCAATCAGAGGGGGCCATCACAAGTGTTAATTGACGGGCCTGAAACTGCGTAAAAACGCCCTGCCGGGCCAAATAATCGCGGTAAGAAAAAGCGCCAAAATTCAGGGCGGGCAAAGGCGCGCTCAAATGGCCAAGCAATTTGACTTGGGCCCCACTGGGGGGCCGCGAGGGAGCCAGGGGCAAATTGACCTGCACGAGCCCCGAAACCCGGTACAAGACCCCCTGTTTTTTCAGGCTTTCGGCTTTGAGGCGCAGCTTATAACCCCGCTCGCCAACCTGAACGGATTGCACGCGCCCGATCAATTCACAGCGTTTACAATTGGCCAAGCGCACCACATCCGTGCGTTCTGCGCGGGGCGCGCGCAACAAGGCCCAAGTGAGCCCCAGCCCAGCGGAGAGCAAGCAGAGCAACAAAAGCTGCAAGGCCGTCCGGCGCCTGTGTAACAAAGCGGGCAAAAGCACACCGGGGGCGAGCAGACTGAGCACCTGGGCCTGCAGCGGCCAAGCAGAGAGACCAATGCCTCCGGCAAATGCCAAAAGCGGCAAGAGCAAACGCGGGTTCATCGCAGGTAGCCCTTGATCTCTTCAAAACGCTTGCCCCCCATGCCTGAGACCTTGCGCAGGTCTTCAATCCGGGCAAAGGGGCCGTGTTCTTGGCGATAGGCCACAATCCGCGCCGCCAATTTGGGCCCCACGCCGGGCAGGGTATCCAGTTGGGCCACCGTGGCGGTATTGAGTGTGATCGGGCTCAGTGGGCCCTTTTTTTTGTTTTTCTTATTTTTATTGCGGCTGGAGACTGTTTTGTCATCGCCGGAACCGGATTCAGCAGAGGAAGGTTCCGACGCCCGGTTCTCTGCTCCGACATGGGGCAAAGCCCTGGGAATATGCACCTCTCCCCCATCAGGCAGCGCTTTTGCCAATAATCCAGGTGCCACGTCGGCATCAGGGGTGAGACCACCCGCCCGCTGGATTAAATCATAGACCAGCAAACCTTTGGGTACGCGGTAAATACCAGGGGTCTTGACCGCACCAGTAATCAAGACCTGGGCTTGGGGCTGAATAATCGCAGCGGGCTGAACGGAGCCCAATTCGACTTGAGTACGCGCCTCTGAGGCCGGAAAAAGCCAGGGTTCGATCAGGGTCCAGCCCCAGGAAAAGACCCCAGCCAAAAGCAGCGAAAGACCAAAATAACGCAAAGACATAAAAATAACTCCTTTAAATCCAATCTTCTGAGATCAGAATAAAGGCAAAAGAGCCAAAGCTTAATGAGCGCTTCTTTAACGGCCTGGGAACACTTGTTTAACAGGCACTTAGACACAAAAAAACAGCCCCCTTGCGGAGGCTGTCTTTGGTTTGTCTTAAAGCCCTAATTGGTTGGGCGCGGCTTGAGTTGCAGCGGGGGCAACGTCAGTACTTGGCCGGGATAAATCCAGTGGGTATTGGTCGAACCAATCACCTGGCGATTCATCTGGGCGATTTCAGGCCAGCGCTTCCAATTGCCCAATTCAGTCCGGGCAATTGAGGAGAGAGTATCGCCTTTTTTGACCGTGTAAAGAATTTTGCTGACCGAGTCAATCGGCTTCACACCCTGCACCGGAGCGGGCTGGGCGGGAGCTGGGGTCGGCTGAGCGGGCGCGGGTTGAACAGGTGCTGGAGCGGGCTGAACCGGAGCGGGTTGCTGCTGCACAGGCGCCGGTTGGGCCGGGGTCGGTGCAGGTTGAACTGGAGCTGGAGCTGGCGGCTTGGGCGCAGGAGCACTCACACCATAATCATCGGAAACCAAGGGATTGTGGCGGTTGCCCGGAATAAACGACTCCTCATAGACCGCTGTCGGCTGAGAGGGAACAGCTGGTGGCTGAGCCGGTGCAGGTGCCGGTTGAGCAGGCGCTGGGGTGGGCTCTTGAGCCACAGGCGCGGGTTGCGGCTGGGCCGGAGCCGGTTGGACAGGCGCGGGCTGGGCGGGTGCCGGCTGGGTCGGCGCAGGTGGCAGAATGTCTTCGTCCACAGGCGGCTTGGCAATCGGCTCATCGACCACAGGCGGTTTGGGTTGAGCGGGGGCCGGTGGGGTGGGTTGGACAGGGGCTGGAGTCGGCTCTTGGGCCACAGGTGCGGGTTCGGGCGGCTTGGGCTGCACGGGCGCTGGCTCAGGCGGTTTGGGCTGGGCTGGTTGGGTGCCACCAATGCCTTCACCGCGCAAAATGCGCTCACGCAGGGCTTTGGCTGCATCGAGCTGCTGTTTGGCCTGATCCACGTTCTGACGGGCATTTTGCAGCCCCTCTTGGGCTTTGGCCAAGTTTTGATTGCGTTCGTGCAATTCAGACAGGCTGTTGCCAATGCCCATAAAGCTCAGGGGGCCCTGTTTTTCAGAGATTTCTTTTTTGGCTCCGGCCACCGATTTTTCGCTCTCTTTGATCTCCATATCGAGACCGCGAATGGCGCGTTTGAGCTGGGTCATGCGCTGCCAACGGGCTTCTTGGGTCAATCCCGAGGGCGGATTCGGCGTTTGGTTGTTGTGCTCTTCTTCGAGTTTGCTCAACTCTTGGCCATACTCGGTTTTTTCGAGTTTGAGGTCTTTGATGGTGCCTTCGAGCGAGCTGACCAAAGACTGTTTCTCAGCCAAATCTTGAGGTGAGTTTTTGCCCAAGAAATCCACAAGACGTTGGCGCAAATACTGGGCGTCTTCGACTTTGCCTTGGGCTTTTTCGAGGCCTTTGGTGGCTTCTTTGAGGTTTTGCTCAGAGGTCTTGATCAGTTTCTCAGCGTCGAGCAACGGAAAGGTGGCTTTGCTAGCATCAAAGAAAACCACACCCTGGGCAGGTAAATTGCCAGATTGGGTTTCGAGCGTAAAACCCGTTTTGATATGGCTGGCTTTGACTTCGTCTTTTTCGTAGAGGCCCAATTCTTTATCCGCGAGGTTAAAGGTGGCTCCTGCCATTTGTGGGGCATTGGCCGCTACCGATTGAATAAACGCGCCGACTTCTTTGTAATTGAGATCGTCGTTGTGTTTTTCTACAAATTTTTTAATTCCCTTGTCGGAAAAATCGCTGAGATACGATCCCCCGATATGGAAAGAAATATTATTGGCTTTAAACGGGCTGGCAGTGGGGTGATTGAGGACATAGTCCGCAACCTGACCCATCGCAGGAGAAAACCGAATATTGGACATGGGCGCTCCGAGCCACCTTTCTTAAGGCAGATTTAATATGCATTTAGTATTCTTATACCCCGATCAGGCCCAAAGGATGCGTGATCGGTACAAAATTTTTTGCCTTTAATACTTATCATAACTGATCTCAAGGCCCGGCCCAAGGGTCTGTGCGCGGGATTACTGAGGTTTTGGGACAATCTGCTATGCTTTAGAGTGGTGTACGTAGTAGCTAGATGTTTTTGATAACCTTGACGCTATGCGTAGTTGCCATTTTTGTATTTTTCCTTATCATAGGATATGGTTGCTTATAATCACTACAAAGGAGAAAGCGTATGCTGAAACGCATTGCTGCATTCATGGTGCTTCTGACCATGGTATTTGCTTTCCAGTCAAATGTCTGGGCAGCTGCTGTCCATGCTGAAGACACCGTGGCCCCGAGTACCGAGGAAGTTATTCGTCTTTCAGAAAACCCCCAAATGGCTCTGTTGAACGACAATCTTCCCGTTGCGGCCGCCACTGGCTTTGGTGGAATGAAAATTGAATCCTGGTTCTGGATTCTGTCTGTGATTCCTGGTCTCGGTCAGTTTATGATGGGAGATATGTGGAGAGGTATTCTCTTCTTTATCGCGCCGATTTTGCTGTCTGTTGTTTGGAGTATCATTGCAGGCATTCTGGTTGCCGGAGCTATTTCAGGTGGAGCAGCAGGAGTCACTGGCTTTGCGGCCCTTGCGCCCACTATCAGTTTGATTGTCTACCTGGCTTCACTGGGTCTCTGGATCTGGAACTTGGTTGATGCCTATTTCATGAATCAAACCAAAATGGCTTCAATCGAAGACCAGCAGAAAATGGCTGCCGAATTGGAACAGAAACTGATCGCTATGATCAAGTTTACTGAAGAAAACCAAGTCGTCGCCCTTGATGGCGGTTTCGGACTGAACCATCGCGTGGCTGCTTTCTAAACGATTGCAATCAAGCAAAGGCCAGAGTTCGCTCTGGCCTTTTTTCATGGCAAAAAGGTGAAACAAAAGGCCCTGGCTTGAGTAAAGCCAGGGCCTTGCTGCTCTGCGTCTAAACTAAACCGCCCCCGCAAACAGGCCGGGATCCAACTCGCGGGCCTTGCTGTGGAATTCATCAGCCGTCTCATAATCCCCCAGATGGCGCAAGACCGTGCCCATGGAATAACAGAGATCCGCAGTGCATTCCCCTTCGCGCAGGCTCTGGCTGAGATAGGTCAGGGCTGAGGGGTAATCCTGCTCCATCATATAGGCCACACCGAGGTTATAGGCCACATCAGGCTGATAGGGGTCGACCTGCAGCGCATATTTGAATTTTTCAATGGCTTTGGGATAGTCTTGCTGCGAGAAAGCCTGAAAAGCAATACCCAAGGCCTGTCCCACAATCTGGGTGCGCTGGAAACGAAAGACCGGGCGCAGGCGCAAGGCCCGCAAATTGGCGATCGCAATTTCTGCGGCCAATTCCCAGCTAAAGCCACCCACAATTGTTTTGCGGGCTTTTTTGCCCTTGGCTTTGGCCTCTTTGCGGTTGTCATAAACATGGCGCAAGAGGGCCTTGAGGGCCTCAAGATCAGGCTCTCCCCAAAAAGGGTAATCCACGGTCGCCAAGGTTTGGTCTACCTGTTTTTCGGGGAATTGTTTTTTCTCTGCGGGTATCAAATAGGCGTTTTGATCATTGCAGAAATCCAAGGCGGCGCCAAAACCGGTCACAATAACAGGCAATTCTGAAGCCATGGCCTCGGCAATCGGCAGGCCAAAACCTTCGCCCCGGTAAGGATGCACCAAACAATTACAGGCAGTGTACAGCGAAGGCATTTCTGACAAAGACAGCTCTTCGGTCAAATGCAAAATTTCAGGCATATTCGGTTTGGCCGCTTTGCAGCTTTCCAACCAAGAGGGAATATCCAAGGCCTCATAGACCGTTCCAGCCCCAAATTCTTTTAAGACCAAGGCCACATTGTCGTCAGAAGTAAAGGTTTCTACAAAGGCCTGCAACAAGACGTCGATACCCTTGCGCAAAATCCCACCACCGACAAAGAGAAACTTAAAGGTTTTATTGGTTTCTAGGCGCAGGGGCGGTGTTTTGGGACTGTAGAGATCGGCGTTGACCCCGTTGGGAACCACCACCACTTTTTCTGGGATCAGACCGCTTTCGATATAACAATCCCGCACAAAATGGCTGGGAACCCAGAGTTGATCGAGGTATTTGTTCATATTATAGATCCAGCGCTCGGGGATCGAACCAAACTCCCAGGGTTGGATCATGACCCAATGCCCAGCTTGAGAGGGAGGCTCAAAATCGGGAGGCCAATGGTGGCGAACCACCGCCTGAGGGGAAACAGCCAAAGGCGTATGAATATGGGCCGCCAATTCAGCAAACTCACTGCCTGGCTCGGGTTCAAAGCTGGCATTGCTGAAAGTCTTTACTTCCAGTTCAAAATGTGGGTGTTTGAGCATCGCTGCGGTCAAATGGCGATTGACCAAGGACAAACTGTGGTAGTTAAACAGATCTCCCTGCCACAAAACAGATAGCGTATCGGGATCTGGAGCTTTGGGAAGATAATCCTGAAGTTTGCGACCATACCAAACAAAACTGTTTTCATGCTCCCAAACTTGGGTGCGCACCAGACCACTCTCCTGCAAAAATTTGTCCACCACTCTTTCCGGATACGGACGGCAGAGGTGATTGTTTTTCCAGAAGGCTTCTGAATATTTTTCAAAGCGCAGCAGTAATTCACCACCGGGTTTGAGAATGCGCAAAACATGGCGCAACAAGAGCTGCAAATAGTCAGGTGGCACTTCCTGCAAAAGGGTATCCAACATGACAAACGACTGAGAGGCCGTTTCCTGACGGGCGATCTCTCCCCCATGGGCGGGTTGCCAGACTTTTTCGGCACGGGCATAGATTTTTTGCGCCAAAGCCGGCAAAGACAAAGGGCGAGCGACGGGAGCCGGTGCTGCCTGAGTGGGGGTACAGCTATAGGTATGGTGGTTGGCCCGTTGTTGTTGCTGGGCAGTAACCTCAAAGCCCCATTCCTGCAAGAAGGGTGCCAATTCGGGATAGGGACGGCGGTTGAGCAGGCACTCCCAAAACAGGGAGTGATCACTTTCAAGTGGCAGGGTCTGAATATGCAATTGACCGCCAGGAGAAAGCAATTGACGGGTGCGAACCAAGGCCTTTTGCAATTCATGGGGCAAAAGGGTTTCTGGCACACCTTGCCAGAGAATCACGTCAAACGTCCCTTTGAGCTGATTCAGGGTTTTGAGAATATTGCGACTGTAGTGAATCTGATGGGTTGCTTTGGGCTTAAACTTGGGCGTGATTTCGGAGAAATTGAGCGAGATCCCCAACATACGTTCACACTGAACGCGGTACATCAACCAGGTGTTTTGAATATGCGGGCCGATCAACAAAACTTTGGCATCTTCAGGAATCTCGACAGAAAAGAGCTGGCTCTTCCAATGCTCTGCAAAAGCAGGTGTTGAGACTGGCATATTTAAAAGCGGCAGAGAGGGAAATTTCAGAAACGCTTCAATCACCCCGTCTTGCCAGCCCTCGTCTTCGGTGAGGGCCTCGGTAAGTTGGAAACCACAGTGTTTGAGCAAAATTTCGAGCAGAACCGCTGGATACGGACGCTGATGTGTTTCATCCAGCCACAGCCCCTGTTCGCGCACGGCTGGATTATTGGCATTTAAAAAGCGCAAGACCAGCTTGCCAGATTTTTCCATGGCAAGATTGCAATCTTGTAAAAAATGCACCAATTGCCAGGGCGAAAAACGCTCAAGGGTATAAGCTGTGTGCAAACCATCAAAAATATGCAGAAATTTACCCAGGCTCTCGGGGCCACCTGCGAGCATTTGCAACCCCTGCTCCAATCCCTGTTCGAGACTGGCTGGATTGGACTCCAAGACGGAGGCGGGTACATTTTGTTCATTAAGGGCCCGCACCAATGCTTTTTCTTCTGTACCCACCGCAAGGACCTGTTTGCAAGCAAGTAGACGGCTTTGATCCGCCAAGGTTTTTTCAGCCAACGAACCGCCCATGGTGGCCTGGTAAATCAGGCCAAACGAGGGAAAAAGCTTGCCCGCGTGGTGGGTAATCGAGGGAGCCTGATAGGCTTTGAGAATGTCCTCTGCGCCATGAATGAGTTGCACCTTTTCGGTCTTCAACCCCAATTCAGCCAACAAAGCCAGGTCTGATTCAGACTCGACAAAAATACGGGCGGCTATCGACACAAACAGACGCTGCAAAATTTGATTCAGACGTTCGGCCTGTTCGCTGCGCAGTTCTGTCCATTGCCCCTGTTTTTCGGGTTCGCGTAACATTTGGCGAATTTGCAGCGCCGAATGATCTGCCAGGGAATAAAAGACAGGAATATTCAATTCAGCCAAATAAGGCGCCATATGCAAGGAGGCCAAACGGAAAGAACTAAAATGAACTCGCCGGGGCTGATAGCGATCGACCAATTGTTTTAAAAGTTGGAGCACATCTTGGGAAAAGCCCCGGTGGGCCAAGTCCTTTTGTTCTGGGGAAAAATTACAAATATCCACCTCGCGCACCCCTGCGCGATAGCGGTAATCCACATGCAATCCCACTTGCTGGGGAATGGTTCGGGTTGAAAGGTTAATGCGCACAGGGGCTTGGCCTTGTTCCGCCAAGCGCTGCAGACAGTCTGTCAGCGACGAGGGCAAATCGGCCTGTTCAGGCAAAATCCAGAGGGTGCTCTCAGCCTGGGCAGGCAAAAGCAGATCGCTGTATTTTTCGGCGAAGAGACGGGCTTCTTCGCTCAGGCCCCGATTATACAGGGCCTGCAAAATAGCCTGCAGGGCATAAACTTCCCCCTGAGAAGTGCTGGGAAAGACCTCGGGCAAAACCAAATCTTGCAACGGGTATTTTTCAAGCCAGGTGCGAAACAGGCCAATAAACTCATCGGCCTGCTCAATACGTGGCATTAAGCGATTGCGCTGGGGAACAGCCGAAACAGAAGCCACTGGCATTTCAATCAGACTGTGGTCGAAAAGCCACTCCACCAAAAATTGTTCTTCGAGGTAATAATGGACCATTTTTTCCCAGTTGAGCGCTTTTAAGCTCGCACGCTGAAAAACAAAAGCAGCAAAAGGCACAGGACAATCTTCGCTGAGCAAAAAGCCCTTCCATTCTGCTGCGTTGAGATGGGGTGTAAGCGCAGGCAGAGGATAGAGTTCGCGGTCAAAAGCCTGGGCATGGGCATAGAGGCCTTGGGCAGTGGGTTGAGCTGCCAGGGTTTTTAAAGCAGAGGCAAAATGCAAGGGGTGGTAAAACGCCTCAGGCTCGGCAAAAGCAATCCAATCATGTTGGGCCTTTTCACTTCCGCGCTGCCAAATTTGAGCCAGAGGGGTGTCTCTTTCTACGGATTCCGTTTGCCATTCAGCGGGCAGCCATTCAGGCAAGGTCAGGCCCTTTTCATAAAAGATCAGCACCTCGGGCTGCACTTCCTGCTGCTGAGCAAGACTGTGCAAAAGATGCCTTTCAACCAAAAGCGGCGCCTGAGGACAATAAACAACCACGCTGATAGACATAAACTAACTCACTTTCAGTTCTGCGAAATAAGCGGCCACAGGATCCTGCTGGGCATGGCCCTTCCATTGAAAGAGCTGGGGCTGTTTTTGCTCAAAACCCATCTGCAGATACAGACCCGGCAGGGCCTCGCGAAATACAGGCCGCCAACGTTGGCTAAAGGTATCAGGCATCGAAGATTGCAACAAAATGACATCGCTGCTGATCCGTTCGGGCAATGTGACAGTGGCGGGATAGAGATGCAACCAGTATTGCTGCTGACGCAAACCAATCGAAATATCTTGGGCCAGCCAATCGGCGTCCCAATGGCTGTCTTCCCAGCTCAGGCCCAGATAGGCATTGCGGCGCAAAAGCAAGAGAGACAGAGGCAGAGAAGGCAGGGCCAGAGGCGCTTGAATCAAATTCTGCCAAAGTGTTGCAGGAACGCCTTGCCCCAAGCCCAAAACCCGCTGTCTGCGGGCCGGAATGCTGTATTCTTCGTCGGCCATTGCCAAACTGTGTTTGGGCTGGTCCAAAATCAGGCAGGTTCCAGCTGTGAGGATTTTTTCTTCCTTGCAAAGCAAAGGGGAAAGAGCCGCATGATTGGGGTTGGACTTTAAAAAAGCCAACGCATCAGGTAAAAATGCCAAGTCTTCGGCACTGGGGGCCCAATTTAAATAGAGACAAAACTCAGCACTGGCCTCTTGAATCAGGGTGCGAAAAGAGCGATTGAGCGAGGCTTTTTCAGGGGTGTTCATTAATTTGATCGTGTGATTGAGGGCCTGAAAATGGGGACGCAATTGCTCCTCCACTTCAGGGCCTTTCATAATCACCCACTCCGCATGGGTCCTGAGCCACTCCGATTCAGCAATCAAAGCCTTAAAAGCCGCAAGCTCTGGGGCATTTTGAATCTGGCAGAGCAGGGTTAAAGCAGGTTGGGCCTCAGCAGCAGTGCCACGAATAACTTCGACCTGACTCTGGGAAGAAGATTTGCGAATAATACGAAGTGCCATCTGTCAATTATCCTTTTCCGAGGGTCAAGCCCCACACGTCTTTAAAGATTAAAAACACACCCAAGCCAATCAGCAGAATAAACCCGGCATAATGCAGCTTTTCTTCAATCCGGCGCGGCAAAGGCTTGCCCCGGACCGCTTCAATCACAAGCAAAAAGAGATGCCCCCCATCCAGGGCTGGAATCGGCAAGATATTGAGGATCGCCAGCTCAATGCTGATCAGCGCAGCAAAATACATCAATTGGGAAAAACCCGTTTGAGAGACTTTGGAGCCCATGTGCACGACCTCAACCAGTCCCCCAACTTGGTTCAAAGGCAAAGCGCCACTGAACAACTTGGTCAATGCCGCCACCAACAAATCAGTCATGCTGAGAGTGTCTTTCCACCCCTGAGCAAAGGCCTCTCCGGGTCCAGAAACAGGGCGTTTGCGGGCCAGATCCTGAATCTCCACGCCAATCGTACCACTGGCTGAAGGGGTGGCTTTGAGACTCAGGGTTTCGTTCATCCGCTGCACACTGATCGTCAAAGACTGCCCTTTGGCTGCTTTGACTGTAGACTGCATGTCCGTAACTGTGGCAATCGCTTTGCCATTGATGCTTTTGATCTGATCGCCGGATTTGATCCCTGCTTGGGCTGCGGGGGCATTTTCCATCACCCGGCCCACCAAAACACCGCCCTTTTGATTAAAGTCGGGTACCCCCGTGGCAAAGACAAGCGCCACGAGAATCACATAAGCTGCAATCATATTGGCGACGACGCCACCGGAAATAATGATTGCCCGCTCCCAAATCGCCCGGTTTTTCAGAAAACGCTTGTCTCCAGGTTCAAATGTCTCACTTTTTTCGCCGGATTCATCTTCGTTGTTTTCATCGTCCATAAAGGCACAAAAACCGCCCAATGGCAGGGGATTGAGCTGAACATCAGTCTCTGCCCAACGAAAGCTGAGCAAAGGACGGGAGCCCAAAGGAAAACCAATTGAAAAGATCTTGACGGGAACGCCCAAAGATTTGGCACAGATAAAATGACCAAATTCGTGAAACGCGATTAACAGAGCCAGGACCAGAATGACAAGCAGGATATGCGGAAGGTTCACGGGGATCTTTGCGCCCTTTCTCTGAATTCAAACCTGTGAGAAACATTTTTTTCTTTCTCAGCAGTATACCACGCAGCCCTCTGCTTCCGGCGTGAACCCCCAGCCAGAGGGAGGCCCAATTCTCAGCCGGCCATCGGCAAGCAAAACAGGGACTTCTTTCTTTGATCTGGATCAACCCCCCCGTGTCTTTTTTTGATTACGATGGGAGCGGATACATCAAAAGGAGTGTTGAGTGTATATGGTATTGAGTGCCTCTCTCCCCTTGGTTCTGGATTATTTACCTCAGAATTTTCGCTGGTTCTGGGAAGAACATCATGCTGTGCGCCGTCTGGCCGAACGGGAATCGACCCATTTTTTGCTCTTTTCTGATCTCAAAGAGAGCCAAGACGTTTTGCCCCTGGAAGAGTTTTTTCAGAGCGGCTTGCTCAACCCGGGTCCAGCAGCAGTTACAGCCTTTCTCTGTCTCAAAGGCGAAAAAGGGATCTATGTCCTTTTTCTGGCCCAAACGGAAAAACAAGAAGTGCAACAGACCTTGGAAAATGTCTTGGACGCCCTGAAGAAAAACCACCCCTTTTCCCCTGACCCTGAATTGGAAAGCCAAATTTCAGCCATGCTGCTGCGGGCCCAATCGCTGAAATACCCATCAAGACTGGGACGACTGGTCAATCACCATTTGCAAGCGGTACAACCGGAATCTGAATTGTTCCAACCCCAAGATCATATCACCTTTGAACACATACCCAGCCCCCAAAACCCGCTCGATCCCCTCTTTTGGCAAGATGAATTGAAACAGATGGAAACCTGGGTCAAGCAACTCCAAGCCACCCAGTTTCAGGAGGCCTATTACAGTGCCCGAGCGCGCTGGAAAGAGGCCCGCAGAATTCTTGAAGAACACAGCCAAAGCACGCTGCGATTACGCGAGACCGAGCGGGTCTGCCTGCTTTTTGTCCAGGTGGGCACATTGGTGCGGAATTATTTTTGGCACAATAACCACATTCAAAACCCCGAACAGGTGGCGGCCAATTGGATCTGTCAGGTAATCACCCAAGCCATCAATGCCGCTGCTCAGAGCACCCAGAACCAACGGCTGTTTCGTTTGGCCCAAGGTTTAAAAACGGCCCTGAGCGAATTGAATGAAGCAAAAATCAATCCTCTGCCTGAAAATGATCTGCAAATAGACCACTATTTGAGCCTGCTCAAGGCCTTGGGGCAAGACCAATACAGTCTCCAGGACTTGCTGGGCATCATCGCCAAAGCCTTAACTTTGGCCGTGGCCGATCGGGCCAGCGCCGCTCAGGAAAAACAGCCGCTTGAAAAAGGCAGCTTGCAGGAGTGTTTGCAGGCCAGCATTTTTTTAGAGCTGTCCCAATTCACCCAGGGAGATATCGATCTCCTGGCCCTTCAGCGCGCCTCAGCCTTGCTCGCTCAGACTCTCTATGCCCGCTTTTTTGGTCCGCTGCCCCTGCCCGATTAACTCCTTGACGCCCACTCAGAGTTTTTGTATTCTGACGTATACTGGTGCTGTTCATATCTGGTGCTGTTAAAGATCAAAAAAGCATTGCTAATAATTTTATGACCCCTGATTTAGATTCGTTTCGTTCCCCTGTTTTAACCCCTGTAATTGCCTTGGATGGCCATGCCGGAGCGGGTAAAAGTACCGTTGCTGGAGAAGTGGCCCGTCGCTTGGGCTTTTGGCATGTCAATACAGGCCTGTTTTACCGGGCCGTAACCTGGAAAGTCCTGCAAGCACAGTATGATCTGGGCAATCAAGCCAGTATTGAATCCCTGGCCCAGGTGATGGAAATTGAAGTCAAAGAAGACGCCGAAGGCCAGCAACATGTCTGGGTCAATGGCCACGAGATCACGGGTGAAATCCGCACCCCCGAGATCAACCGACACATCTCGTTGATCTCGTCTTTTGCTGGTGTGCGTGATGCGATCACCCGGCAATTGCGCCAAATTCAACACCCACGTGGGATTATTATGGACGGCAGAGACATTGGCACAGTCGTCTTTCCCGATGCCCAACTCAAGATCTTTTTGACCGCCTCGGTCGAGGAGCGGGCCCGCCGCCAATTGCAAGATGTCTTGGCCCAGGGCCAAAGCAGCACAATTGAAGAACTGCAGACGGCCATTGCCCGCCGTGACAAACTCGACTCCGAACGCGCAGTCGCCCCGCTCAAACAGGCTGCCGACGCGATTCGTGTCGACTCCACTGGATTGGCTCCGAACCAGGTGATTGAGCACATTTTGACCCTTTGGAACCAGAAACAGCCCACCCCCCATGCTCAACCCCAATCAAAAACGCGCAGTTGAACACCCCGGTGGGCCAACCCTCGTTTTGGCTGGGGCAGGCGCGGGCAAAACCAGCGTCTTAACCCAGCGGGTGGCACGGCTTTGTAAAAGCGGGATCGAACCCAGCCGCATTCTGGTCGTCACCTTCACCAATAAAGCCGCCAAAGAGATGAAAGAGCGCCTGGGCAAACTCTTGGGCAAAGCGGTCGTCAAAGAAATCTGGGCGGGCACCTTTCACTCGATCTGCTGCCGGATTTTGCGCCAGGAAATTGCCCATCTCGATTTGGGTTACCAAACCAATTTTGCGATTTACGATCCGCGCGATCAGGAAAAAGCCATGGACCGCGTGATTCGGAGTCTCAACCTCGATCCCAAGGACTACAAACCCTCACAAATGCTGCAGATGGTCGGCAAATTCAAAAATGCCGGCATCATGCCCAATGCCGTCTCCCCCAGCGACGTCGATGATCCCTTTCTGATCCGTCTCTACCGGCAATACCAAAGCTTTCTGCGCCAAAACAATGCACTCGACTTCGACGATCTGCTCTTTCTCAGCCTGCAGGTGCTGGAACAGGACCCCGAAGTATTGACGCGCCTGCAAACCCGCTTCCAACATATTTTGGTGGATGAATACCAAGACACCAATACGGTGCAGTTTGAACTGATCAAACGCCTGGGAGAGCATTGGCGCAATGTCTTTGTGGTCGGCGATGTTGATCAGAGTATTTACTCTTTTCGCCACGCCAATTTCCGCATCATTCTCAGGTTTCAGCAGGACTACCCAGATGCCACGGTGATCAAACTTGAAGAGAATTACCGTTCGACAGGCCGCATCCTGGCCGCCGCCAATGATCTGATCAACCACAACCGCGAACGCTTCGAAAAGACCCTGATCGCCACCCGTGGGCCCGGAGAGCCAATTCGCTTTCACCAGGCCCCGAACGAAGACGAAGAGGCCAATTTTATTGTCAGGCAAATTCAGCGCATCCAAGAACAGCAGGACTTGAAATGGGGAGATTTTGCCATTCTCTACCGTACCAATGTCCAATCGCGTCTGTTTGAGCAAAAATTGGTCCAGGCTCGCCTGCCCTATCATGTGGTGGGTGGCTTTCGCTTTTACGATCGCCGCGAGATCAAAGACCTGCTCGGCTATCTCTATGTTTTGTCGAATCCCCAGGACAGTATCAGCCTGCGCCGGATTATCAACACCCCCAAACGCGGCCTG
This sequence comes from Candidatus Sericytochromatia bacterium, assembly GCA_044356335.1. GTDB lineage: Bacteria > Cyanobacteriota > Sericytochromatia > UBA7694 > UBA7694. The sequence goes on along the minus strand of JBIKWL010000022.1, from coordinate 29,544 downwards.
GGCCTCAAAGCTCTGGAAACCCTCGAAACCTTTGCCACCTTCGAAGGCCGGGGCTTAACACTCTGGGAGGCGATTCAAGAACCCTCGGTGACAGACCAACTCGGCAGTAAGAACCAAGAGGCCCTGGAAGAATTTGCCCAAACCATGACCCGCCTGCGCCAAACGCCTTTGCCCGTGGCCGAATTATTGGAGCGGGTCTATGTTGAAAGCGGCTACAAAGCCGAACTCGAAGCCGAGCCCGACGAAAAACAACGCCAGAATCGCAACGAAAATGTACAGGCCCTGATCCAGGCCGCAATTGACTTTGAAGAGAAAAGCAAAGATGCCACCAACCTGCAGAAATTTCTCGAAGAGGTCGCCCTGTTCTCGGACTCAGACAGCAAAGATGAAACCAAAACCGTCAAGCTGATGACGGTACACAGTGCCAAAGGCCTGGAGTTTCCGGTGGTCTTTGTGCCTGGCGTCGAAGAGGGGATTTTTCCCCATGTGCGCTCGATCTACGATGGTGAACAAGCGATCGAAGAAGAGCGCCGCCTGATGTACGTGGCCATGACCCGTGCCCGCAACCACCTGTTTTTGATCCACACCGCCAACCGCCGCAATAAACGCGCCACAATCTCCAACCGCATTTCACGTTTTATGGTTGAGATCCATCAGCATATCCAGATCCCTGGCACCTTAATGGTGGCCTTTCGCAACCACGAATACGAGCAGCGCCTCAAAAAAATGAACAACAAGACCTTTGCCGATCTGCCGCCGGTCGAAGGCGCACACCCCAAAGCCGCCCCCAGCCGGATCGCACCGGGCCCATCGAGTGCCACCTTGGCTCCCCCACGGCCAACACAAACAGCCAAAACAGCCGCTCCTTCTGCCTTGCGGCCCGCCCTGCAAGCGGGGGATCGGGTGCGCCACCCCCAATGGGGCCTGGGCGAGGTGCAAAAAGTGATCCGCAGCCTGGCCAGTGTTTCGTTTGAGGGGCAATTGCGCACGCTGGATTTAAACGTGGCGCCGCTGGAGAAATTGTCTTAAGATTCAGGGCCAGCAGCTCTTTTTTTTAATTGGGCAAGCTCATAGGCGGTCTGTCTTTTCCGCTTGCCAGTGGGGCGGACTCTCTCCTGCCGCTCCCTGAGCGGAGTCGAAGGGGCGGCCCGAACGTCAGGGGCTTGTGCCAACCGGAGCCACCCACCCCAAAAGCGCCTCTTTTTTAAGACCTATTTTTCAAAATCACTCACACTCTCGACCAGCCAAAAAGCAGCAATCTGTTCAACCAGGCGATTGACCCGCTCAATCTCAAATTGCTGCAGGGCCTGCGCCAACTCTTGACCCAAATCCGCCACAAGCGGACTTTGATTCGCTTGGCCCCAGCTTTGAACTTCGTCGGCAAAACGGCGTATCAGCTTGAGATTGCGTTTCTTTTGAATTTGACGGTAGAGCGGCTCCATTTGGATTTTGAGCGCCCTGCGCTGCTCTGAATTGAGGACAGGCTGGCGCGCTGGAGTTGAAGCCGGCTCAGACGGCTCTGGTTCTGGCAAAAAGAGAGTGACCTCATCCATACTGACGGCCGCTTTTAAGACCAGCACAAACGAACTGCCCTGGCCCGGTGTACTTTGCAATTCAATCCGCCCCCCCATCAATTCGGCCAAACGGCGACAGATCGCCAGCCCCAGACCCGTCCCTCCGTACTTGCGGGTACTTTGCCCATCTTGTTGGTGAAAGGGCTCAAAGATCAGCTCTTGGGCCTCCAAAGGAATACCCAGTCCCGTGTCTTGCACCTGCCAGGCCAATTCCCATTCTCCCTCAGCCAACAAACGCCCCGTCACGTACAAGCTAATTTTGCCACGTTCGGTAAACTTAACGGCATTGCCAAGCAGATTGAGTAAAATCTGGCGCACCCGCAGTTCGTCCAAATACAAACATCTCGGCAATTCAGGCGCTACGCCAAAGCTCCATTCCAAGCCCTTTTTTTCAATTGGCAGCGAAAAGAGCCCCGACAATTCATGGCAAAGCAACTGCAGGTCACAGGGCATCAATTGCAGAGAGAGCTTTCCGGCCTCGACTTTGGAGAGATCCAAAAGATCATTTAAAAGACCCAAGAGGGATTTTCCCCCCGAATGAATCGCTTCGAGATAACTGAGTTGCTGGGGATCGGTCAAGTCCTCTTCAAGCAGCTCACTAAAGCCCATCACCGCATTCAGCGGGGTGCGAATCTCGTGGGAGAGATTGGCCAAAAACTGCGACTTGAGCCGACTGGCTTCTTCGGCCTGTTCTTTTGCCATTTTCAGCTCAGCCTGACTGGCCAAAGAGGCACTCAATTCAGCCGCTACCTGGACCTGCTGCTGATAGAGATTTAAAAAGCGCTGCAGCAAAACAAAAAGGAGCGCCAGCACAAACATCAGACAGCCCCAGGGATAGAGTTGCAACGAAAGGGGCAGCCTGCGCATGGCCACCAGCAAATCGAACAGAGAAGCCCCTGTAAAAACAAACATCCCGGCACCTACCACCTGGGTCAAGGGGTCAATCTGAAGCCAAAAACACAGCAAAATAACACTCAAACCCAACAAACCCAACAAAGCCAAAACCTGAAACGGCAAAACTGTTTGCATCAAAGCAAAGCCCAGTAAAACCACGAACAGACTCAGTCCTGCAAAGGCAAAATGCACCCAAGCCAAAAACTGCAGAGGTCGCTGCAGTGGCCGAAGCCCAGAAAGATCCCGAATAAAGAGATAAACACAGCCCGGCATAAAATACAAAGCAAAAAGTGAAAAATAGGTGAGCCATGCCGGCTGCCGCAGCCAAATCGCTGTCAGATCAGATTCACAAAGGGTATATACACCCAATAAAAAGCAGAATAGTCCAAAGAGCAGCGACAAGTGGCGTTCAGGTAAAAACAGCGCCAACCCCAAGGCAAAGAGACCCAGCAAGGCAAACAAACAGCCCAACATAAAACTGCCCAAACTCTGATGGAGCAATTGTAAAAACAATTGCCCTTGAGAGGCAAAAGAGACCTCAGACATAATTCCAATAAAACGGTGTTCAGAATGCAGTCGAAAGTACAGCGTTTGCGAGACATTGTCTTTGGGTAGGGAGATCACATGCCAGGTATAGCCATTAAAACGGCGGGGAGCCGCTTGCAGATCACCAAACGAATAAATGCGCTGAGCCCCTTGAAAGACCTCAAAATTCTGATTCAAACGGCGAATAAACAAACTTGGCGCAGACATTTGGTGAGGGGGAAGCTGAACTTTCAGCCAGAGATCATGGCCCGCCTGAGCCGTTGAAAATTGCAATTGGCTGGCCTTTTGCCAATCCGGGGGGGGGGTCGCTGAAGCAGAGAAAGCGTATTCCCACTGGTTTGGAGCCAATGCAAAAACATGTTTTTCTGAAGAGCGCTCAAGCAATAAATGACCACTGCCGAGCAGCAAGCCGGTCAACACAACCAAGAGCCAATAGAAGCGCAGGAACGAGAATGAGCGCATAAGGCAATAAAAGCTCCTTCCCTTTGCGCCAGATTTTGAGAATCAATAGGCTTGCTACCAGAGGTCGGGGAATTGTTTAATAAAGGGTGCCAACCCATTGATCTTCAGGCAGGAAAACAGTGAACGCTCCCACAAACGCCCAAAATACCGATCCCCCGCTAACGAGCAGTATAACAGGATCGCCAAAAGCACTCCAGCAACTCATTCAGAACTTTCATCAGGCCCATTCTCCGTTGCGGGTGGTATCATCACTCAAAGCCCAAGCCTGGATTCACAGCCTTTTGGGCTTGCTTTTTCCCCATTTGAGTGTCTTTCCCGGAAAAGCCGTCGACATTCAGCGTCAAAGCCAAGAACTGCAAGCAGAACTCACAGGCCTGCTGGAAGTGGTGGCATTGGACCTCCCTCTGAGTGCCTCAGAACTGGCCCAGGCCTATTTCAGCGAAGATTTACCCGAGATTTACCTGACCCTGCAACAAGATGGCCGCTGCATGTTGGCTGGGGATCCGGCTGCTGTCAGTTTGGACGAAATCTATCAGGCCTATCCGGGTTTTTTGGCAGTGGCAGTCTACCGTCTGGCCCATGGTCTATACCTGCGTCAGATCCCGCTTCTGCCAAGGCTATTAACCGAATACGGCCATCGCCTGACCGGAGTGGATATTCATCCCGGCGCCAAAATTGGGCCCTCGCTCTGCATTGATCACGGCACCGGAATCGTGATTGGCGAGACGAGCGAAATCGGGGCCTGTGTCAAACTCTATCAGGGTGTGACCCTGGGCGCCTTGAGCGTGGAAAAAAACATGGCGAAAATGAAGCGCCACCCCACGATTCAAGATCGGGTTGTGATCTATGCCGGTGCCACTATTTTGGGGGGCGAAACGGTCATCGGCCACGACAGCATCATTGGCGGCAATGTTTGGCTCACTCAAAGTATTGAGCCCTTTTGCTCGGTTTACCAAACCAGTGAGGTGCGGGTACGCAGACACAGCCCAGATGAGAGCGCCCCCACAAGCAACAAAATTAACGTCGCCGCAGAGGTGGACTAAAGCCCTTGATCAAGAGTTGCAAGGTCTGCTCATAACTCACCCCGGTTTCAATCGTCTGTTTGAGAAAGTCGAGGATGTCTTCGTAGCGCTCGATCGCTTCGTCGATGCGTTTATTGCTACCTGGGCTATAAGCGCCAATGCTGATCAAATCCTCGGCCTCACGCCAGGTGGCCAATAGCTCACGCAGGTGGCCTGCTGCTATTTTTTGCTCTGGGGTGGCCAACTCCAAGGCCAGACGGCTGATGCTCTGTAAGATGTCGATGGCGGGATAGTGATTGCGGCTGGCCAATTCCCGCGAGAGCACAATATGCCCGTCGAGAATCCCGCGCACGCTGTCGGCAATCGGTTCGTTTTGGTCATCGCCTTCGACCAAAACAGTATACAGTGCCGTGATCGAGCCCCGATCTGAGGTGCCTGAGCGTTCGAGCAAACGGGGCAGCAGACCATAGACCGAAGGCGGATAGCCCCGTGTGGCAGGCGGTTCGCCAATTGCCAGGCCGATCTCGCGCCGGGCCATGGCAAAGCGGGTCACGGAGTCCATCATCAGCAAGACATCTTGTTGCTGATCGCGAAAATATTCAGCAATCGCGGTGGCAGCAAATGCCCCTTTGATACGCAAAAGGGCGGGTTGGTCGGAGGTGACTACCACCAAGACCGAGCGCTTAAGCCCTTCTTCGCCCAAATCGTTTTCAATAAAATCGCGCACCTCGCGACCACGTTCCCCGATCAGGCCAATCACATTGACGTCGGCATTGGTGTAACGGGCCACCATCCCCAAGAGCGTGCTTTTGCCGACCCCCGAACCCGCAAAAATGCCCAGGCGCTGGCCCCGGCCACAGGTCAACAGACCATCGAGCGCCTTGATCCCCAGTCCCAGAGGTTGGGTAATGCGCTGGCGCAACATCGGATTGGGGGGGCTGGCATCGAGCAGGTAGCGGTGGTGTGTTAAAGGTGGGGGCTTGCCATCAAGCGGATTGCCCAGCGGGTCAATCACCCGGCCCAGCAATTCTGGGCCCACTGGCACCATTTGGGGAATGCCTGTGGCCACGACCTCGCTGCCAGCGCGAATGCCATGCAGCTCGTCCAAGGGCATCAGCAGCACCGTGCTACCGCGAAAACCCACAACCTCGGCACGGGCAATTTGTTCGCCACAGTGAATTTTACACAATTCCCCCAAATGCACCGCCGGACCTTCAGCTTCAATCACGGCGCCAATCACCTGGGTCACCCAGCCTTTGTGTAAAACCGGATCGACCTGTTCCAGAACATGGCGATAGGGTTCTAAATTGAGCTGACGCAGAGGTTCCATCAATTTCTTTTCGGTGCGGGCGTCAGGGTTTTTAACAATTCCTGCAGAGCAGGTGCATCTGCTGCCGCTGGGTTCTGCTGCAAATACAGTTTAATTGTGCTGCGGGCCTTGTCTTTTTGCCCCTGTTTGAGCCAGGCCAACCCCAGGTATTTTGAGATTTCACGCTGGCCAGGAGCCTGTTTCTGGGCCTGTTCAAGCCAGGCAATGGCCTGGGCCGCTTGGCCCTGCTGAGAGGCCAAAATACCTGCAGCAACCAAGGTTTGAGTATCACGGGGATGGGTTTTGAGATAGCTTTCCAGGTATTTCAGGGCCTCTCCGGCACGGCCCTGACGGGAAAGCCAAAATGCAGCTTCGGGCAAGGCCTCTTGAGGCGGAGGCGCAATCGCAAAAGCCTGGACAAAAAAGGACTCAGCTTTGGATTTTTGACCATTTAAATGCGCCAATTTGCCCAATAAATGTAAAGCCGAGGCATTGACAGGTTCAGACTCCGCCAAAGGTGCCAATAAATCCCAGGCCTCGGCGCGGTGATTCAGCTTTAATTCCCAATGCACCAATTGCAAACGGGCCGATTCATCTTCGGGCCGAAAACGCAAATAATCGCGCAGAAGCACCACCAATTGGGCGCCTTGATTTTGTGCTGTGAGTACCTGCAAAAGCAATCCCCTCGCGGAATCATGCTCGGGACGCAACCAGAGTACATGGTATAAATCCGCTTCGGCTCCGACCAGATTTTTGGCTCGGATCGCCAGACGGGCGCGTTCATAATAAGCGGCAGCATGGTTGGGATCTTGTTGAATGACTTGGTTTAAATCGGCCAGAGCCCCCCGCCAATTCTGAGCAGCCACATAGATGCGGGCCCGGCGAAAGGCCGCAGCAGCACAACTGGGATGGACCTTTAATAATTGGCTAAATGCGCCCAAGGCTGCCGCTGTCTTCCCCTGTTCTTCAAGGGCCACTGCCTGCCGATAGCCACTCAAGGCAGCAGCGGGCTCAAACGCAGGAGAAACAGCCGGAGGCAAGGCTTGCAGTTTTTTTTCCAGAGCGGGCTCACGTTTGATTGCAAGTGCCCGTTGCCAGGCTGCACGGGCGGCATCTGGAACTGAAGCAGGAGAGTCAAGCTTGCTTTGTATCAGCTCCAATTGACCCAAATTGAACCACAACTCGCGCGCCAAGGGACGGGTAAGCAAAGCTTGGATGTACAAGCTGCGCGCAGCCGCCAGGTCTTCGAGTTGTATAAACGCCAAACCGAGATGGTTGAGGGCAAAGAGATGGTCAGGAGCGAGTTCTAAGGCCTTTTGCAAATGGCTGCGGGCCAAAACAGCATCACCACTGAGCAGCGCAGCGCTGCCGACCTGATAGTGCAGTTCAGCACTGCCAGGATTGTCTGCCAAAAGTGGCAAATAAAGGGCCAAGGCTTGGGAATAGGCCTTGGCCTGGAAAGCCGCCTGAGCCTGCTCTGGCAAAGTAAGGTCTGCGGCAAAGACAGGCAGACTCAGCGCCGCACAGACCAAAAGACCTGTGAACATCGTTTTGAAGGGTGTGTAAAGCTGCTTGATTTTAAACATAGTTTCTCCTTGCAGTTTAACGGTCAGCAACACATCAGGCAACCAGGCATTGGCATTATCGCTAGGCATTTCGCTGCGAGATTGTTATGATCGAGCTGTCTTAAATCAATTCAATCCTGCGGAGCAATGGCAATGTTTGGCTCTTTTTACCAGACCCTGGCGGCAGACAAACTCCAGCCCTGGCTGCAATACCTGCCCGCCCGTCTGGCCCAGTGGGAGCGCGACCTAAGCCGCTCACAACAGCAAAATTATCTGCAGGTGCCCAGAGCCTTGCCCCCCATCAGTCCATCCGAATTGGAACTCAGACAGGCCCTGCGTGTGGGTCTGCCCCAAGACCTGGCACCCGGCCAAGAAAAAATGCTCTTGCAACTCCTGCAACGCCTCAAACCCTGGCGCAAAGGTCCGTTAAACCTCTTTGGGATCGAAATCGAAACAGAGTGGCGTTCGGATTGGAAATGGGACAGAATTCGGCCCCATATTTCGCCCTTGGCGGACCGCCGGGTTTTGGACGTGGGCTGCGGCAATGGCTATTATCTCTGGCGCATGCGTGGCGAGGGTGCAGCTTGCGTGATCGGGATTGACCCCATGGTGATCTTTTTGGCCCAGTTCCTCTGTTGTCAGCATTTTATTCAAGATCCAGCCGTGCATGTATTGCCCTTGGGAGTGGATGATCTGCCCTCTCTGCCGCTCTTTGACACGGTTTTTTCGCTGGGTGTGCTCTACCACCGCCGCTCGCCCATTGATTTTTTGACACAATTACACAGCCAATTGCGGCCCGGCGGCGAACTCGTACTCGAAACCCTGGTGGTCGAAGGCAATGAACAAACCGTGCTGGTGCCTCAAGACCGTTACGCCCAGATGCGCAATGTCTGGTTTATTCCATCAGTGGCCGCATTACAACGCTGGTTAGAGCGGGTCGGATTTACAGAGATCGCGCTGGTCAACCTAAACACCACTTCATTAGACGAGCAACGGCGGACGGCCTGGATGGAATGGGAATCCCTGGCAGATTTCCTCGATCCAAATGACCGCAGCAAAACGGTCGAAGGCTATCCAGCGCCCCTGCGGGCCGTGCTGGTGGCTCAAAAGACCTAAGCTGCTGATGATGAAGGGTTCGCGGAGAGATTTAAGACTTTACTGAGAGACTGATTGAGCTGATCGAGGGCATTCAGCATATTGCGCAGGGCATTTTTGTCGAACTTCTGGGTATCCAACATGCGCTCGGTTTTGTCAAAGAAATTGAGGATTCGTTCAAACTGCGGCGGCACTTTTTCCAATGTGTGTTTGGCCTCTTCGATCTCCTGCCGCTCTTTGATCTCCTTGCGCAGCATGTCCAACTCGACGCGCCGCTTGCGAATAAAGGATTTCAGCACAGCCTGAGCCACTTCTGCCGGGTCATTGTTGAGGGCATTCATCATCAGGGCTTTGTCCTCTTCACTCATGCCAAAGGCCACCTGCAACTCTTGGGTATTCATATAAGCCATGACCTTGTAAGCCGCTTCGATCAGGGCCTGCATATGCTGCTGGGCTTTCCACTCCTCCAGACGCTCTTCCTCTTCGAGCAAATCCATGGCATCCAAATTTTCGTAGTTCCAGAGAGTTTCTGCTCCCGCTTGGGCTGCGCCATCAAAGAATTGCTGTAAACTATCTCCGGCACTGCCACTGGCTTCAGCGGCCGGAATCTGGCCGGTTTGACCGCCACTGGCCAGAGAGGGATCGGGGCTCACTTGCTCCATCGTCAAAGCCAATTGCACAGACGTCACCTGATAACTGGTGATACCAGCCGCATTGTTAAACGGGGTATAAATTTGAATCAGGCTGGCACGCCGGTTTTCATCGGCAAATTTCTGAACGGTGACGGGCTGTCCCTGTGCAGACACCCCCTCGGCAGGGACTTCATAGGCCGCGACCTGAATTTTGAGGTGCCAATCGGTAGAGGTCAGAGACACTGGCGCTCCCGAAGAAAAGGCTGGGGCATTTGCCGCCTGCCTCTGCCTACGCGCAGCCTCTGCCAGGTACTCCAACTGCAGGAAATAATTCACAAAATCCCGGAAGGCGTACTGGACCATATTGCGCTGAGTGGGTGTAAGTGCAGGGGCGTGAGCACCTTCAGCCCGCGCTGATTCAACCTGTTGCAATAATTGAGCTTCCAGCCTTGAAATGGATAAACTTGTCATAAGTTAAAAACAGCCACCTTCAATCAATAGCCGAAACTACCAATACGGATTTAATTTCCCTTAAATTAACATATTCAGCTCTGGCTGGACAATACGTTAAATATGCAACACTGAAGCAGAATGATTCACCCTGCTCAAAAAGTGTAAGATTTTTGCAGCTTTGCCGTCTCATAGATACAGAGCAGAAAAATCTGCCAAGCAAAAGGAGAAACTTGAATATGTCTGATGATTGCTGTCAAAATTGTAATTGTGGTACCCCCGTGGACAAGGGTTGCTGCTGTGGAGCAGAATGCCTGTGCGGCCCGAATTGCCAATGCCCACCCGAATGCAATTGCCCAGGCAAATAAGTCCTGACGCAAAATAAACTTTCCGCAAAGGAATTTCAACGACCATGACACAGCGTGAGCCCGACCTCAAACAGGCCCTGTTGCAACTGCGCCCAGGCATGATCCGCCAGGTGACGATCCGGACGGGCTCACGCGATCTGGCCGAAGAGGTGGTACAAATGGCATTGCTCAAGGCCCTTGAAGGGTTGGACCGCTTAAAAGATCCCCGCCGCCTGAAAAGTTGGTTTGGCACGATCGTGCAACACAGCCTGCAAGACGAATTCCGGCAGTGGTCACGGCAGGCCCCTTTGGAGCAGGCCGAAAGTCTGCCCGATTTGCAAGCTGAAGAAAAAGCCGAGCCAGCACTGAGTTGTGGCTGCGTCTTGAAATTATTGCCCACTCTGCGCCCGGCTTACGCCCAATTATTAGAAGCGGTGGATCTGCGCGGCGACTCACTGCAGAAACTGGCCCAAAACTGGGGGCTGAGCCCCAACAATCTGTCGGTCCGCTTGCACCGTGCCCGCCAGGCCCTGCGCAAAAAATTGGGTCAGCGCTGTGGTACACACTCTGTGGCATCTTGCCTGGAATGCGGCTGTTGAAGACCTTCCCTGGTCTGGTTTTTTGCCTTCAATTTAATTAATAATGAATTAAAACAGGGACAGTCCCGTTTAAAAAGCAAGATCCTGGTTTAAAATTGGGATAGACTGACAAGGACCTTCAGGCCCAAATTTAACATGAGTGGCAGGCGACATTTATGAGTCCCGGATTGACATTTGAAACAGAGATCTCGTTGCGTGGCGACAATAAAACCTATAAAAAGGTGGCCCTCAATCTCAAACGCAATCAGCAGCAGGACAATACCGAGGCCTTGGACTCACTGGCAGAGACCTTTAATTACGGTGAGTGTGCCCATGAATACTGGAACCCCGAAGAATTCTCGCTGCTCTACGGCACGCCGCTCTGGGATCAGGCCACCCAAGCCCAGCGTGTGCTGCTCAACCAACTCTATTGGATTGGCTATTATTCCCAGATTATCTCTGCTGAAATCGCCACGATCTTTTTGAACCAGACCGCTGCAGCCGGCCTCTATGGCATGGAAGACTTTCGCATTGTCTGCGACTCACTCGACTTTGAATCCCACCAGGAGCGGGCGCATATCAACGCCTTTAAAACCATCTCCGAGGCCACCGAACGCGAAGTCTTTGGTGAGCGTATTTTTAGTTACCCGATGAAAAACTTTGCCAGCGAGACCATGATTTTTCAAGACACCAATCCCTTTCGCCAGCGCTGGAAAAAATTCCAATTGCACTTTTTCGCCTTTCTCTCTTCTTCAAATGCCTTTATTGCCAGCCAATACCTCACAGTGCGGGGCATGCGCACCCTCAATGGCAAAATAGTCCAGCACCAGCTCAGCCAGTACTACGAAAAACACGCAGATCAGGCCAATGCACCCATACCCGCCAAGATTAGCTACCATCACTTTTTGGATGAGTCCTATCACTTCAATAATTCGACCCTGATTGGTCATGAAGTGGTCAAAAGCCTCAAGCCCCCCACCCCGTTTGAAAAAAAGATCGTGAATATGTCGATCTGGGGCTGCCAAAAAGATCACTTTAATTTTAATTGCTCAGTCAACGGCATTTTTTGGTACGAGCCCGCGATTTTTGGCACGATCTACAAGGTGCTGCGCAGCCGGGCCTTTGGCTTTGAACACCAGGCCGCCCTGGATATGATTGATAAGTGTTTTTGCCAGGAAAACGAAGGTGTGAACCTGGCCTACAAGACCCACAAAGTGGCCCGGGAGTCCTATGAGCAATACCTGAGTGATCTGGACTTCCTCAGCCCCGAAAACAAAAGCGTGAAATTGATGAAGCAGTCCAGCATCGAGCATTATCTGCAAACCAATCGCCGGGCCTTCCAAAGCTTTAAACCGGCTGCCTAGCAGAAAGCCACTGAGAAAAACAGGCGAAACAAACACGATGCAACGGCACCGGCTGGAATTTTCAAATGGCACAGCGATTGACGTCAACGCGGGAGAAAAGCTCTCGGAATCGCTTGATGTCACCAACTCGCCGATCTTATTTGGCTGCCGCACAGGTATTTGCGCCACCTGTTTGGTGCAGGTATTGGCAGGTATGGAAAACCTCTCGCCCCTGAGCGAAGACGAAGAAGAGGTGCTTGAGATCTATGCCGATGATCGCCCCCATTGCCGTTTGTCCTGCCAACTCAGGCTCTCAGGCCCCGCCAAACTGGCGTATATCGGAAAATAAGAGGCCGTTTTATGCAAGCCCCCGAAAAAATGATCCCCGAACAGCTTGAACTCGGCGCTCAAGGCGAGAAGATCTTGCCGATGCAGACGCCCATGCAGGAACCCACACAGCCCGTCTCGTTTAAACACTATTGGTATATTGCCTGCCAAACCCATGAACTCAAAGCCAACCAGGCGATACAGCGCACGGTGATGGATGAATGGATTGCCTTATTTCGGGACGAAAATGGCCAGCCTGTTGCTTTACAGGATCGCTGTCCGCACCGCAATTTTAAGCTCTCCCAGGGCTATGTCAAAGACGGCCTCTTGCAATGCCCCTACCATGGCTGGGTCTTTGATAAAACGGCCCAGGTCGTGGCCATTCCCTCTGAGAGCAAAAATTTTAAACCGCTCAAATCGCGCTGTGCCAAACGCTTTGATGTGATGGAGATCGATGATTTTATCTTTGTGCGTCTCGAAAGCCATCCCGAACTCCAAGCCCCGCCCTTTCGCTCCCCCCATTATGGCGAAAAAGGTTACCGCACGGAACGGCTGTTTAATATCTTTAAAAACAATGTCACCAATTGTGCCGAAAACTATGTCGATGTGCCGCACACGGTCTTTGTCCACGACAAGATCTTTCGCGTCAGCCGCGATGAAAAAGTCGACGCCACAGTCGAGCGCAAAAACGGCAGCGTGATTGTCGATTACCGCAATGAAACCGACAATATGGGCTGGTTCTCACTCTTTCTCAACCCCAAAAAAGAAAAAATTGTCCACCGCGATTTTTTCCATGTTCCCAATATCACCAGCGTAGAGTATGTTTTTTCGCCCGGCAAAGAGTTTTATATCACCTCCCACAGCACCCCTGTAAATGATCAATTGACCTATGTTTACACTGATTTGACCTACCGCTTTGGCATTTTTAATCCCTTTGCTGGCCCAATTGTGCGCTACCAGGGCCAAAGCGTGATCGACCAAGACATTGTTGTTTTAGACACCCAAATGGAAGTCATTCAAAAATACGGAGAGCGCTTCTCCAATGCCACCGCAGATATTGTGCATGTGATGATCGAATCCCTGCGCAACGCCATTGCCAAAGGCCAGAATCCCCACACCCTGAGCGAGCAAAAACACGATTTTGAATTTTGGATCTAGACCATGCTTGAACTGCTGGTCTTTTGGCTGCTCTTTGTCTGGTTGCTGCGCTCGCCCCAGGCCCGCCAGGACTTGAAAAACAAGACGCCTTTTGAGTGGTTGCTCGACGGCAGCAATTTATTGATCCAGGGATTTTTGATTCCTTTTTTGCGGGTGGCTGTCCTCTGGATACTGCTCAAACAGGTTTGGCCCGCTGGCCAGGGTCTCTGGCGCATGGGCAATGGGCTGGGATTTTTGCTCTGTTTTATCGGCGTGGACTATCTCTATTATTGGAACCACCGCATTTTTCACCTGCGCCGGGTCTTTCCCGTGCACCTGATTCACCACAGCGTAACCCGCATGGACGTGATGGCCACCTCGCGCAACACCCTTTGGACCAGCTTTGTGATCGTCTATCTCTGGGTCAATGGCCTGATGCTCTACCTGACAGATCTCAATGCTGGGTTTATACTGGCCATGAGCCTGACCGCCTGTTTGGACATGTGGAAACATTCCAACCTGCTCCAAGAACGCCCCCAATGGCAAGCCCTGCTGTCTAAATATCTGGGCTTAATGACCCCCCTGGAACACGCTTGGCACCACTCCCACAAACTGAATCAAAACTTCGGAGCCAATTTCAACCTCTTTGATAAATTACACGGTACCTATACCGCCGAAAGCGCTTATCCCGAGCGTCTGGGCGTGAATGTGGGCAAGCTCAAACCCTGGCAACAATTATTCTTTCCCTTTCAGGTCCGCCCATGACCTTGCTCTCAACCCTGCTCTCCTTTTTTCCGTTTTCGGTGCTGCTGCTGGCGGGTGGGGCATTTTATTACCTGCTTGTATCTCCGAGCTGGCTGGGAATCGTGGCCCTGCTCGGGGTGGTCTATCTCTACCCTGTAATCGTCTTTCGCCTGCTCAATTTGTTTTGGCCACTCAAAGAAGGGCGCTATGACCTGCGCCAAAACAAATACAATCCCTGGTGGGGCAGCCACCAAATCCAATTGATCTACTTTGCCTGCCCCTGGCTGGAGGCCTTGCTGCGGCTGATTCCTGGCGTTTACAGTTTTTGGCTGCGGCTCTGGGGCGCCAAAATTGGCAAAGGCATTTACTGGACTCCGAATGTGCAAATTGATGATCGGCCGCTGACGGATATTGGCAGCGGCGTGATTATTGGACACAAATTGCATTTTATCAGCCACGTGATTCTGCCCCACAAAGACAAATTGCCGCTGTATGTCAAACGCATATGCGTGGGGGATCATTGCTTTTTGGGAGCGGGCTCTCGGCTGGGACCCGGCGTGGTGGTAGAAAACAACACCTGCCTACCGATTCTGACCGAAGGAAAAATCAACCAACACTTTGCAACGGGCAATTATATTACAGGCCCAAACACAGGCAAAAACACACCCAAAAACACGGAAAATCCCGCGTGAGAGGCCTGCTTTTAAAAGCCTTTCGACTGGCTACAGCACATATTTGGAAACGTTTTGAGACAGATTTACACCAGCCCCAGCGAGCCCAAATGCGCACCCTGAGTGCCATTCTCAAATTGGCAAATGCGCCAGATATCAACACCTACGCCGATTTTCAGCAACTCCCCTTGCGCAGCTACGATGAACTCGAAGCCCAGATCTTAAAAGCCGAACAAACAGGGCACACCTTTCTCAGCCGTGAAAAACCCAAGACCCACGAACCGACCAGTGGTTCCAGTGGTGCCCGCAAGTTGATTCCCTATACCCCGGCCCTCTTGAACGGGTTTACCCAGCTCTTTTTACTCTGGGCCCACGATCTGCTCAGCCACGGCCCACCCCTCAAGGGCGGACGCCTCTACTTTAGTGTCTCGCCCCAGTTTCACGAAACCAAGCACGGCTTAAATGACGACAGCGATTACCTGATGGGCCTAACAGGCCAGCTGTTTAAAGCCTTTGTGCTGGTGCCCCCCCAAATCAAAAAGCTGAAAAATCCCGATGATTTTTTTTATGTGCTGGCCCGCTATTGGCTGGGGGCCGACGATTTGGAAGTGATCTCCATTTGGTCGCCCAGTTTTATGCTGGCCATCTTGGACTACATTCAAAGCCATACTTCAGCCCTGATCGCCTCGGGCCAGACAGGCCAAATTCAGATCGCAGGCCAGACATTCACTCCCGGCCCGATTTCGGGAACCAAACAGACTGAATTACAAAAGTCCCAACCCAATTGGCAAAAACTCTTTCCGGGCCTCAAGCTGATCTCTGCTTGGGGAGCCCAGAATTCAGCCACCGGGTTTCAGCAATTAAAGACCCTGTTCCCAGATGTACATCTTCAAGAAAAAGGCCTGCTCGCTACCGAAGCCCCTTTGAGTTTTCCCTCTGAGCGCCACCAGGCCTTTTTACCACTTTTAAACGAAGTTTTCTTTGAATTCCTCGATGCCGAAGGCCAATTATGGCGACTGGATCAGGTTGCCATTGGCGAGAGCTATGAATTGCTGATCAGCCAAAAATCGGGGCTGCTGCGCTACCGGCTCAAAGACCGTGTCAGAATTGAGAAAAAGGTCTTTAATACCCCCTGTTTTCAGTTTATCGGCAGGGGCGAAAATCTCTGCGATCTTGTCGGCGAAAAACTCAACGAGACCTTTGTGGCAGAGCTGGCCAAGCAGCTCTGTCCGGGCAATTATCTCTGCCTCGTGCCCGATCTTGCCACACGGGGGTACACCCTTTTTTCGGAGCAAAGCGTAGATTTAGAGCGCTTTGAACAGGGTCTGAGACAATCGCCCCATTACCACAATGCCCGCGAACTCAAGCAATTATCGCCATTGCAGGGCCAAATCACCCCAGATCTGCAAACCCGACTGAAGGCCTTTTTTAGCCAAGTCAGAGGTCTGAAACTGGGAGATATCAAAGACAGCTATCTCTACAGCCGCGAAACCAACGGAGAACTCCTGACCTATTTAATTTTGACAGTTTTGAGCCCCGTCGTTCCAGAGCGGCAAAAGAGCTAAAGTCAGGGCACCTGGGCCGCCAGACAATACAAAAATAGAACCGTGTCAAATCTTAAGTCAATTTGACACGGTTCTGACTAAAATATTCAGCTATTCAGCAGAGCGGCTTAAATCGTCCAGCGCAGACCGAGGATGTCACCTTGGCCGTTGTAGCCCAGGGTGCCTTCGAGACTGGGACTAAATTTATACCCCAGTTCGAAACCGCTGGCAGGCGGATAAAAATCGGAAAAGCCCAAACGGCTGCCAAAGAAATTATAGCCACCTGCAATGTTTAAACGACCCGTCAGTTGGGGGGTAAATTTATACGCCAAACCAAGCCCCAATTCCAGGCCAACCCAGCGAGACAGGGTGGTATTGCTAAAATTGGCACTGCCCCAGACCCCAAAGATACCACTCAGGGAAAATCCACCCTGCTGCAAAAAGCGGTAGACGACACGCACATCATAACGGCTGTTGACGCCATTATTAAAGCCTTCCACGAGAAAAGGCAGGCCCAATGACGCGCCGAGAGAAACCTGGGGAGCCAGTTTAAAGTCAAAAGCCAGACTGGGTCCGAGGGCAAAAACAAAAGCGGAGTGGTCCACTTCTGCTTTGGGCATGGTCGAGGCTTCTGCAGCGCCTGCAATCAAGCAGGATACCGCCAAAGCCAGGCTTGCAAGTGCAATAGAGGTTTTTTTCATAGTTCTTATTCCTTACCAATAATGGTTGTGATTCTTTTGATAAAATTCCAGAGTTTGGGCCAGTCCCTGCCGAATACTCAGTCGGGGAGCCCAGCCCAATTGAGCACGAATCTGCCCAATGTCGAGGACAAAGTCACCCACGTCATAATTGCGACTGCCAGGGGGCCAATCCGTTTGTTCGAGGTGGCCTGAACCCGCCAATTCAATGATTGTCTGGGCCAGTTCAATAAACGGCAGACCTTCACCTGCACCCACGTTCCAAACTTTGCCCAGGGCCGCTGGATGCAATCCAGCCAAGAGCAAAGCCTCACAGGCATCACCCACATGTAAATAATCACGGACCTGTTGGCCATCGCCATAAATTTTCAGTGGGCGGTTTTCCAGAGCCAGACGCAGAAAGAAATTGAGTACATTGTACTTGGGATGTTTCATCTGGGCCCGTGGACCATAAATGTTGCCGACCCGCAGGGAGGTCACTGGCAAGCCATAATGCAGATGATAAATCAGGTGGTACTGCTCTGCCGCAAAGCGGTTGATCGAATAAATATCCCGGGGCAAAACCGGAGAATCTTCTGTTGCAGGCAAAAACGGTGGACTGCCATAAAAAGCCCGTGTACCCACAAAAACAATCCGAGCTGAAGGATTGACCTGACGACAGGCATCCAAAAGAATCAAATTGCCTTTGCAGTTGATATCTAAATCGAGCAAAGGATTAGACATACTGTCAGAATGACTGGTCTGGGCTGCAATATTGAAGACAATCTCCTGCTCAGGCAAAAGTGCGCGCAAGGCCTCTGAATTGCGCAAATCCGAAAGATGAACCTGCACCTGATCCCGAAAACCTTCGAGGTTAAACCAATTGGCACCATGATCCGGTAAAAAATTGTCTACCAATGTAACCTGAGCACCCAGCTGAACCAGGCGCTGGGCCAAATTGCTACCAATAAAGCCCAGGCCGCCCAGCAGCAAAACTTTGCGCCGTGAATAGCCTTCGATCACTTTATTTTCTTCCTTTTTCGGACTCTGCCGCAGCCCCCGAACAAGTCAGGTCTGTTTAAGCAGTATACCCGAAGAACGCACTCAAGGTCAGAAGTGGTAGCCCGTACCAAAGGTCACCCCATGGTAAATCTGACTGGCCTCAGAGCCCAGGTCAAACATCATCAGGCCCTGGTAGCCCAGATTGAGCGAGATCTTACTCTGGCCCAAATTGATCATATCCCAGTTGATCAGAAAATTGATCTGGGTATCCCAGCGGCTGAGTGGCAGTCCCGACAATTGGATATTGGAGAGATCCTGCATGACATAATGGGGGGCGAGACTGAGCTCCAACGAAAGTGGCTCGATGATCCGATAGCCCATGTGCAGACGCAGGCCAGCACCAATATACGAACGGGCCGCCAAGAAATAGTGATTGCGCGGATCGTTGCTGCTGCTGGTGCTGCGGTAATAGCCATCGAGACCGGTCGCGAGTTCAAACTGGGGCGTGGCCACCACTTTGTACAAAACAGCCAGATCGGCATTGATCAATTCACTCAAGGTGCCATTTTGGCTGGTGACATTGCTGGTATAGTCAAAGCCGCTCAAAGAGCTGAGATCCAAAGCAACACCCAGTTTGCCCAGGGCAGTCGTGGGCTCGCCAAACCAGATCAGGGTATTCAAGTGGGCGGATATACCCGCACTGCCACTGACCGTTTGCTCGGCATCGTTCATTTTGAGCCCCTCTTTGACAGAGGTCGGAACACGCTCATCGTAGATCAGCTTATACGTACCCAGCAGCATCAAACGGTTGCGCAGCGGGGGAGGCATCACATTGGCTGGCGCCGAAGAGGGCTGTGGCGTTGGACTGGCTTTGGCCACCTGATTGGGGCTGGCCGTGGGCAGGGGAATATTGACCAAACTGTCGGGATCAGCCGGTTTGAGTGTGGGAGCTGAAGAGGGGGCTGCAGTACTGGCTCCCGGCGAGGGACTGGCACTGAGATTGCGCAATTGGTTTTCCAAATCGCTCAGGCTCAAATCGCCACTGGAGGAGGCTCTGGGCAAGGGGATCGGAGTCGGCATCGGTTGAGCGACTGAGGGTTTGGCCGTTGGCAATGGCGAAACAGGTTTTTGGCTGGCCACAGGGGTGGGCTTGCCACTGGGTTTGGTGCTCGGTTTGGCCGTTGGCTTTGCGGTTGGCTTGGCCGTCGGTTTGGCGGTTGGCTTCGTGCTGGGCTTGGGCGTAGGCTTGATCTGCGGCGGCTTGGCCGTCAATTTGGGCGAAGGCAAAACCGTGGGCTTGGCACTCAAGGTCGGGCTGGGCACCACAGGCGGTTTGGTCGAGGCCGTGGGAGGGTTAAACAGGGCATTCAAGGCATCCATATCCGTACTGCCACTGGGCTTGGGCGTGACGGGTGCCCCTGAAGGCTTGGGGGTTGCAGGCACAGCGCTGGGCTTAGCTGTCGGTTTGGCAGTCGGCGAAGGCTTGGGGGTCGCCGGGGGGGCTTTGCTGGGCTGCGCGCAGTCACTCAGCAGGGCTTCCAGCTCACTCAGAGAGCCATCGCCACATTTATTTGCACCTGTTGTTGCCGATGCCTGGGGCTTGGCCGTGGGTTTGGCCGTCGGCTTCGCGGTCGGTTTGGCCGTGGGCAGAGGTTTGGGTGTTGCGGTCGGCACCGGGCGAGCAGTGGGCACGGGGGTGGGTTTGGATGAAGGCGGAACCGAGGGTTTGCTGGTCGGCGGCGTGCCTGAGGGAGCACCAGAAGCACAGGTGCCAGAGAGCATGCATTCGATTTGACTGAGATTGTCTCCCGAAGAGCCGGTCGGCGGGGTGCCGGTAGGAGGAAGCCCTGTTGGGGGCGTGACTGTGGGGGGAGTACCTGTTGGAGATAAAGAGCCCAGAGAATCTTCAATCGGCGGCTGGGGACGGGGCTCTGAGAGCGCGGCTTTGACATCCTCATAGAGTAAACCCGCAGCTTTGGCCGCCATGATCAGGGTTTCGTAGCGGGTAATTTTATTCTTCCCTTTGAAACTGCCACCTGGGTAGCCATTGGTCAATTGCCAGGTATTGGTAATTCTGTCGATCATTTGTTCATGCTCTTTGTCGACATCTTTGAGCGAGATTTTTTTGTCTCGGGGCATGGGCGGCGGGGCGGGCATAAAAGTGAGCAATCGATTCATGCTGTCGGCAAATTCATAGCGAGAGACGGAGCGCAGGCCCTCAAACAGCCCACTGTCCATGGTCATCAAATCGGCTTGCACAACCCGATTGATGTATTTATACTCTTTGCTGTCAGGTGAAACATCGGAAATAATCAGAATGGTGACATTGGGAATTTGTTTGCTGCCCATCATGCGGTCAAGCAATTCGGCAAATTGAAAGCGCGTCAGAGGCAAATCTCCAGCAAAGCGATCATAGGACACACCCTGCATGAATTTTTTATCATACATGACCTTGGCTTCGAGCGAGGCCCAGTGTTTATAATCCACATCGGTATAGGGCAAACCTTCGGCAAAGGCCCCCATCACCAGAGTAAAGACCAAGAACCAAGCTAAATACACCCGGAAGATCGACTGTCTGAAAATAGCGCTCACCTTTTCTGAGTTATAGTTAATTAAATTATACCTGTATTTGTCCTCTGACTTACTTACACCAGAGGCCCGAAGGAGATTTCATGCAGATTCATTTTCATGCCGAGCCCCTCGCTTACCAAGGCCCGGAACTCACCTCTCACTTTATTTACAACCGTTTTGGCCTGCGCGGAGATGCCATGGTGGCCTTTGCGGGGCCCTGTGAGGTTCATTTAAAAGACATGGTGGACCTCGAAGATGTTCACGCCGATGCGCCGATCTACAGCGAATCCATGTTGCATTTTTTAATTGAACATTTTCAAACCCCTTTAGAGACGATGGTACTGCGTCAGCGTCTGCTCACAGCCCAAATTCAAACCCGCTTGCAGGCAGCAGGGCAAAACCAAATCCGCCGCAGTGGTGACGATCTCTATGATGGTTCAAATAAACTGTCGGTCTCGATTGCCACGGTCAGTCCCGTTTCTGGTCTGATTCATTTTGGCATCAATCTCTCCAGTAAAAACACCCCCGTACCCACACGCGGTCTGAACGATTATGGAATTGAGTGGCAAGATTTTGCCCAGGCAGTGCTCACAGCCTATTTAGACGAAGACCGTTCCATTCGCCAGGCTCTGACCAAGGTGCGTTGGGTCGCTTAAAACTGAGTGGTGATCCCAAAATAATTACAAAAAGAGAAGTGCACACGAAACAGCGGGCAAAGCCTTACTTTATGAGCCTCAAGAAGTAAAAAAGATCGCTGAGAAAGGGCTTCTAGATCTTTTCTTAACAAAAACTTAGCCAAAAATTAGAAAGAAATCCCGATCAGCAGCCTATAGTATAATGAAGATCAGCTATAGCGCAAGGAAGGTTATCATGTTCAACGGCAATGTGAACTACAACAACCCGCAGATACCCATGGCATCTACGGTTCCGGTCCAGGGCAGTCCGCCCCCGGTTTATGCACAACCCCCTCAGACCTATCAACCCGCAGGTATTCCGCAGCCCTATGCGCCGCAACCTGCCTATGGGGCAGATCAGGCCCGTTTCTCTCCCCAAATGCCCGTGCAATCACCCGCTCCTGCCGTTGAAGTGGGTCTTTTTGACAAGATGAAATCCTATTTCAACGATGTCTACCGCTCTGACGACAACCTGCGCGCTTACAAAGTTTTCCAAGGCGAAGTGGACAACAATCCCGCAACCCTCAAACCTGGCAGCGGCGATAAAACCCGCGTCAGCGACCTGCAACAGAAGCTGAATATTGCAGGCTTTAAAGCCAATGTCAACGGCATTTATGGCTATGCCACCGGTGAAGCTGTCAAAGAATTTAAAGTCAAAATGGGCCTGAACGATGGCTATCTCGATGCCGATGGCAAACCTGCCGTGTCGGATATTGCCACCCCCCAGATGCAGTCTGTGCTGCAATCTGTGGTCAGCCGCAAGCTCTCTGGGCAACCCGGCCCCGTCAATCCCCTGCCGATCACCCAAGAAGACATGCTCTGGGCCCAAAACCTGATGACCCGCGTTCAGAATTTTGGCTATAAACCCAGCCAGCAGGAATACGATCGTTATCAGGATATTCTCGCCCGTCAACAGCAAAATGGCGCTCCTGCCATGCCTGTTCCGGCTCAACCGGCTCCGCCGGTCTATGCCCCGCAGCCCGCTCCTCCTGTCTACGCCCCCAATCCCACCGCTCCCGTCCAAGGGGCTGTGACCCAGCAAGAACTCGACTGGGCCATGCAGATGCAGGATCGGATTGTGCAGGGCTACCGCCCCAATCCGCAAGAAGCTGCGGCTTACGAAAATATTCAACAGCGTTACGCTGCTCAGCAGCCAGCAGCCCCTGCTGCACCTCAACCTTCGGGCCAATTGCGCCCGGTCACCCAGGAAGAGCTGGACTGGGCCACGCAAATGCAAGATCGCATTATCAAAGGCTATCGCCCCAATCAGGCAGAAGCTGATCGCTATACCGATATTTTCAACCGCTATCAGAGCCAGCCCGCCAACCCTGGCACACCTCCCGCGCCGCCCAAGCCCGAAAAACCGGCTTATGATCCCGGTGTAACTGCCCCTGTGGTGGTGGACAATACCGTCAGCGAGCAGGAATTGCAATGGGCCATGGACTTGCAGAAGCGGATTGATACCCAGGGCTACCGTCCAACACAACACGAAATTGCCCGCTACACGGATATTTACACCCGTTACCAAGCGCAACAGGCCCAGCAGCCCGCGGCTCCGGCCCAACCGGCAGCCCCGACCCAGCCCCAGCAACCGGCAGGTCCCTCTCAGCCTGCCGTGCCCACCCAGCCCCAACAGCCCGTGGCTCCGCCCGTACAGCGTGGCGCAACCATGGATGAAATCCGCTGGGCCAATCAGCTCGAAGACAAAATGGCCAAAGGCATCCAGGCCAGTGCCGATGAGCTCTACCAATACAACCAGATCCAAATGAAGCTCGCCAATTATGGTGTGGCTTCTACAGCCCCTGCAGCGCCCACGGCCCCTGCAGCCCCCACAGCAGGCAGTCTGACTCAGTCTGAAATTGATTGGGCACTGCAATTGCAGCACAAAGTGCAATTTGAAGGCTATCAGCCCACCCAACAAGAGGTGGCCGCTTATACCCAGATCTTTGCCCTTTACCAACAATTGCTGGCCAGCCAACAGGCTCAGCCCCAGCCACAACCCCAGGCGCCCATGCAACCGGTTCAGCCGATTGCACCGGCTCAGCCAGTTGCCCCCAGTGCACCGATGGCCCCGGCAGCCCCCAGTGGAGCACGCCCGGTCACCCAGGAAGAAGTCCAGTGGGCCAGCCAATTGCAGCAATTGGTTCAGGGCGGCTATCAGGCCTCTGAACAGGAAATTGCCACCTATACCGACATTTACAACCGCATGCAAGGGGGCGTGAGCGCCCAGGCACCTGCGGCCCCAGCAGCCCCGACAGCCCCCGCTCCCCAGCCCGCCCCCGTGGCTCCCGGCAGCGTGATGGTCAATGTGGGCGCTACCGACCCCGAATTGCAATGGGCCCTGGAATTGCTCAATCGCTACCGTCAGGGCTACCAGCCCAGCGCTCCCGAGCTGACAATGTATGAGCAAATCATTGGCCGCAAAGCCGTTCCCGGCGCCACACCGTAAGTAAAGGAAGCCCACAAGCTCCAGGTTGCAAGCCTGGAGCTTGTGTTTTAAATCCATGAATCTGCACATCCCCAGCTCCTTACAGGCCTTTTTTCCCCCGCAACAGCCGGGGCCTGTTGCCCTGCGCACAATGGCCACACCCACGGCCCCAACGGAGATCCGCGATCAGCTGCGCTTCAATCCCCACGTTCGCTTGCAAGGCCTTGTCCCCACTGACTCGGTATTTGCCAGCCAAGAAAGCTGGTTGCAGGAAATACAAAAGATCAAACAGGTGGCTCCCAGTCTGGCTGAATTGCCGGATTTTACTGTGACCCCTTTGCGCATTGGCGTGGGCATTGGCCTGCAAAATGCCAGCTTTTCTTTTGGAAAAGGCCAACTCAAGGTCGACACTCCGCAGGGCACCGTCTCTTTGGGTGAATTTGAAAATGCCCGCTTTCAGATCAGTGCCTTGCCGGGGGGCTTTCAGCTCAAAACGTCTGATGGCAAAGATTTGGGCAGTTTTGAGGGGGTTTTACGTCTAGAGAGCAGTGAAAACCTCGTTTCACTCAATGGCTCCCGCTACCGGGGCAGCTTGGAAATTCGCCCCCATCCCGAAAACCCCAGCCGCTTTAACTTGATCAATACGGTCATGCTCGAAGACTATCTGCTCAGCGTGGTGCCCTCTGAAAGCCCTGCCTCGTGGCCGATCGAAAGTCTCAAAGCCCAATCCATGGCCGCAAGAACCTATGCTGTTGCCAATTGGCGCAAACGCGAAGCCCTGGGCTTTGATATGAATGCCGACACCTCTGATCAGATGTATACCGGCATCCAGGGCGAACAACCAGCATCCAGCGAAGCAGTCAAAGCCACCCAGAACCAGATTATTGCCTTCCAAGGCAAACCGATCACGGCTCTGTTTTTCTCAAGCTCAGGCGGTTCCACCGATTCCTCTTTGGAAGTTTGGGGTGTGGATCTCCCGTATATCCAACCGGTGAAAGACTTTGACCAAGCAGCTCCCCGCTACCGCTGGGACAAAACCATGACCCCCAACCAAGTACAAGCCGCTTTGACAAAATTGGGCGTCAATGTGGGCACTTTGCGCAAAATAGAAGTCCTTGAGACCACCCCCCAAGGCCGGGTCAAACAGATCCGCTTCTCTGGCAGCACTGGCAGTGTCGACGTCAACGCCAATAAATTCCGCTTTGCCGCCGGCCTCTCCAGCACCCGCTGGACAGTGTCTGCAGAGGGCCAACCCCCCCGCAGTTTTCGCTTTGATGGCGGCGGCTGGGGCCACGGTCTGGGCATGTCACAGTGGGGCGCCCGCCAAATGGCAGCTGATGGCAAAAATGCTTCAGAAATTATTCACCACTATTACACAGGCGTTGAGATTCAATCCCTCAAAGTCGAAGAAACACCCACCACACCTTAAACAGCTCTCGCGGGCTCTGTGGCCCGGTTTTTTAAGGATTCAGTTTGGCTCCTTCGGCAATCCAACGTCCGATCAGGGCCCTTTCGGCTTCGGGCAATCCACCGGGTGGCATGCTCTTTTGTTCAACGACACGGACTTGAATGCGCGGAACCGCCTGCAAAATTTGCTCAGAGCTGCGCAAACTGACCCCGCCATTAAAACCATGACAGCTTGAGCAGCGCAGGTCGATGATCTGGCTGATGGTTTGAAAGGCCACAGGGCTGGGTGTTGCTTGGGGCATCGCTGATGGAGCGGTCGTGGCCTGGGAGCTGGGACTGGCAATCAGCTCAGGCAAAGCACTCACAACAGGACTTGCAACGGGACTTGCAACAGGAGCAACGGGGGTTGGCTGAGACGTGATTTGAGCAGAGGGCTGAACAGTAGGCTGCAAAACGGGAGCGGTGGAGGCCCCGACTGCTGGACTGGGTGTTGTCGCACATCCCACCAAACAGGCCCCGGCTCCAATCCAAGCAACCAAAAGTGCTGATCGCAAAAGAAAAGGCAAGACAGTCATGATTTTATACCTCAATGATGCAAAGATTCACAGTGCTGACAGATTGCTTCTTTCAGAATCTACCATAGCCAGCACCAAGACCCAAGCAAAAACGCTCAATTCTGCTAAACTGTCCGCATGAGTATCAAAATCGCCCTGCTGGGTTTTTCCAATGTGGCCTATCGCACCGCTTTGCGCTTGCTCGAAACAGACGCAGATGTGCTGTTTTTTGCCCACGAGCAGGACAATTACCAACTCACGCCTCTGCCCAGCAAGGTTATCCGCCATCTCTTGCCCTATTTAACCCCCCAAAACCTGCCGAGCGCGCTGCAAAGCTGTGACGCCGTGATCATCGCCAGCGAAGACGAACAATTTAATTTACACGCCACCCTGCAACTGCACTCTCTCTGCCCAGATATGCGGATTGTCACGCGCTGTTTTAATCTCGATTTGGGCCGCGAGATCGAAGAGCGTCTGCCCCATGTGCGCGTCTTGAGTGTCTCCGATCGGGCCGCGCCGTTTTTTGCGGCCACCGCTTTCAGCGATGGCGTGCTCTCAGCCTGGAAAGATGAAAAGGGTCTGATGGCACGCCTGCAAAAGGGCTCAGAGACGTCCATCACGGCCCTCCAGGCCAGCGACTTTCACAGGGCCCAGCCCATACCCGAACGGCAACGCCGCTCCCGACTCAAAGCCAAAGCCAAACCAGACCCGCTACTCTTGGCGGTTTTGTTGGGACTTTTGTCGGTGATCGCCCTCGGCAGTGCCTTTTTCTGGTTGCGCCATGGCCTGCCCCTGGGAGATGCCCTCTATTTTGTGGTGACGACCCTGACCACCACAGGTTATGGCGACTACAGTTTAAAAGACTTCCCCTTTAGTAGCAAATTGGTAGGGATGGGGCTGATGTTAAGCGGTGCCAGCCTTTTTGCAATTCTGTTTGCGCTGCTGAGCGACAAGCTCTTTCAATTGCGCCTGGAATCACTGCTGGGGCAGGGCCGGGTCAACTTATCTGGACATATTATCGTCTGTGGCGCAGGGGACGTCGGCCTGCGCGTGGTCGAAAACCTTATTTGCACAGGGGCAGAGGTGGTGGTACTCGAAAAAAATCCCGATGGGCGTTTTAATCAGCATTTGCGCGCAGCGGGACTGCCGCTTTTAATTGGTGATGCCCGCTTGCCAGAAACCTTGGAACGGGCAGGCATTGCCAGAGCCCAAACGATTCTCTGCGCCAGCACCGCAGACATGGCCAACCTCGAAATGGCCCTCAACGCCCGGCAGCTCAATCCCCATATTCGGATTGTGGTGAGGGTCTATGACCGGGATTTTGCTGAACAAATGCGCAGTTATTTCGGCCTGGATGTGGCTCTGAGTTCTTCGGCCATTGCTGCCGAAGCCTTTGCCGAGGCCGCTCTGCATTAAGGACGTTTGAGTTGGCCCCCAGCTTGAAGCAACAGCGCTTTAAACTCAGGATAAGGCAGAATGCCCGCCTGTTTTTTCCCGTTGATAAAATAGGCGGGGGTGCTGTTTATCCCACGAAAGAGCCCCTCTTGAATCTCGTTTAAAACAGAGGTTTGTACCGCTTGACCGGCCATACAGCTCTGAATTTGCGCAGGCTGCAACTTCAACTCACGGCTGAGTCTGTCCCAGGTTTCTGAGGACAGCCCTTCATGCCCCAAATGCAGGGCTTCAGCGGCCTGCCAAAACTGGCCCTGCAGACCCGCACATTTGGCAAAATAAGCCGCTTGGCAGGCAAAGGGGTGCATTTGGCGTTCACCCAAAAGACGGTTGCATTGGCGATCGAGGGGAAACTCCTTGCGAATCAAGCGCAGATTGGTAAATTCCTGAAGGGCCTGTTGCAAGGTCGGTTCAAATTGAGCGCAATAAGGACATTGGTAATCAGAAAAGACCTCCACCACAACGCCCGCCTGAGCGGCTTCGGCCCCGACACTGGCTTGCCAATTTTGGGGCTCAAAATGCCCTGGGGGATAAGTCAATAAGGCCTGGGGGGCGGCGCGTTGTGCGGGTGCCAGCGGGTGAAAAACCAGATAGGCTGGCAGCAAAATTCCCAAACTGAGCAACGAATAAGCCAGCACAGGCAGAGGCAAAAGTCCCAGATTTTCAACCAGGCGCGCAGCAGGGGGGCGAAGGGTTAAAAACAGCAATCCGGCTGTGGCGCCCCAATTGATCAAATAGGTAAACAGACAATAGAGGCAGATCAGCTGCAATTCCTGTTTGGTAATCCAGAAATAATACAGGCTCACGCCCGAAAACAGCCCGTAGATCAACAAGAGCGGCAAACGCAGGTCTTTGGCACGGTTAAAAAACAAATAGGCCAAGACCAAGGCATAACCCAAGAACCCCCAAACAGCAACGGGAATCCCAATTAAAAAGGCATAAGCGCTGCGGGCCACGCCACTGCAATCAAAGGTGGCATTGAGGTTGCACTCAGCCACACCCGTGCCTGTCAAAACAGTGTAGTCGAGCATGATCAAGCGCAGCGAAAAGAGTAGCCCCAGGCCGCTCAGACAAAAGAAAACCCAGAAAAAAAGGCGTTTGTGCATTAAAAAACCCATCAAGCCAAAGCTGTCTATTTCCCTATCAGAATAACATGGGGTTAAAATAACCTGCATGGGACTTATTTTAAATTGGTTCGGTCTGCTCTTTGTGTTTGCAATTTTGCCTACCCTCTTGCCTGCGCTCCCGGCCCTGGCTGAGGGCGCATCAGCACCCCCTGCGATTTTTTTGCAGGCCCAGGGCAAGCCCCTGCTGATTTTACATGCCCTGATGGCTGTGCTGCTGCTGGGCTCCCTCACCCACAATGTGCTGATCAGTGTGAATTATCTGCGCGGCAAATTCGCAAAAATCCGCTTGGAAAAACTGTATGTCAAAGTCGGGTTTGTGGCCTATCTGCTGACCTTTGGCCTGGGTGCCATTATTTATCCCAATTACCGCTACCATGTGCGGGAACTCTATTTCGATCTCAAAATGCCCTGGGCCAGCAACCTCTTTGATATCAAAGAACACTGGGCAGGTATTGGTCTGGCCCTGTTTGTGGCCTTTTTTCTGCTCAGCCGAACGATTGAACCCCGCACAGATCGGCGCATGCTGCTTTTTTATGTCTTTCTATCGGCCACCTTGGCAGGCATTGTCTGGTTTGGCGTGATTGCGGGCCTTCTGCTCGTGAGTTACCGGAGTATTTAAACATGGGCAAAAACATAAGCAACAATATGAGCAAAGAAAAAACCTATTTGCTGCTGCTGCTCTCTGTTCTGGCTTTTACAGGCAGTTATTTTTTGAGTGAAATTTTCCCGTTTCCACTTTGGTGGTATTATCCCCTCGATCAACACTGGGAATTTGGGCTGGTCACCAGCAAAGGTCTGCGCATGGGCTGGTATGGAAAAGTGCTGCTGAGTGCCTTTTGCAGCCTGGCTGTGGCCCTGCTCAGCGGCCTGGGGCTGAAGTTCATGCCCGGCGAGCCCCCTGAAGCGCTGGCTGACTTCTTGACCCTGGCAGGCATGGGTATGACCCTGTTTCTGCTCTATTACATTGTCCGCATCCTATCGGGCGGCGCCTAAGAAAACGGCTTGACAGCCCTCCAGGCCTGTAATACACTAGGTGTAACTGCTAAGAATTTTGATGGTTCTTGGCCAGTATGTGCGCAAGATGTTTCTGAGCCATGCTTGTACGGTATACAGACAATGTATAGAAGATGTGTAGTCGGTGTACAGGCAATGACAGACTACGGCTTGTTTGCACAGGTATTTTTGAGCATCTGTCCCCTCAATCAAGAGCCCAGTGCTCCCTTTTACAACTAAATCGTGGGTTATTAGCTCAGTTGGTAGAGCAGCTGACTCTTAATCAGCGGGTCGTAGGTTCGAACCCTACATAACCCACTTTTTTTGGTAATGGTCTTTCAGCGTCTGCATTCCAAATTTCAATTCAAATAGCCGGTCAAACCGGTCCTTCACGGAGTTATCCAAGCCCATGACATTTA
>JBIKWL010000268.1:0-4258 GCA_044356335.1 Candidatus Sericytochromatia bacterium | reverse complement strand
CATTCCCAACGTCAATTTTAAAGTGCAGATGAGTTTGCTTGAACGCGTCAAGAAATGGTTCTCCGATGACGAAGAAGAAAAACCCGCTCAGAGCATGACCACCAATACCCGCTATTCAGCCATGACTGAACAGGCCTCACCCACCGTCAATGCCCAAGACCCTTTGGTCAAAGATCAGTGGTATCTCGAAAGCCTAGGCATGAATCAGGTCTGGACCCAATCCGGTATGGGCAATGCCTCAGTGACTGTGGCTGTCCTCGATACCGGTGTGGATTACGACCACCCCGATCTCAAAGGCAAAGTGGTCAAAGGCGCTGATTACGTCGACCGCGATTTTGATCCCAAAGACATGCACGGCCATGGCACCCACGTGGCAGGCATTGTCGCCGCGCAAATGAACAATGCCGAAGGCATCACCGGTCTCGCTCCCAATGTACGCATTCTCGCAGTGCGCGTGCTCGATCAAAACGGTTCAGGCAATCTGTTTAATATTGCCAAAGGCATTGCCTATGCCGCAAACAATGGCGCTAAAGTGATTAACCTCAGCCTGGGCTCCCCTCCCGGAGGCGGAACGATGCGCACCCTGGCCAATTTTATTGCCTCTTATGCCGAAAACAAAGGCGCTCTATTGATTGCTGCTGCTGGTAACGATGGCCGCGCCATCGGATATCCCGCCGCCGCCAGCAAATTTCTCTGTGTCGGTGCCGTGAATCAAGACAAGGTCTTGGCCACCTTCTCCAACCGGGGCAAAGAACTCGATGTGGTGGCCCCCGGTGTGGCCATTATGTCGACCTTTCCAACCTACGAAGTGACCACCAATAAATTGGGCCTGCCCAAAAATTACGCGACCCTCAATGGCACCTCAATGGCAACCCCGATGGTGGCCGCCCAAGCCGCCCTGATCTGGAGCCAACAGCCGTATCTCAAACCCGCCGACGTGCGCAAGAAAATCGAGAGCAGCGCGATTGACCTGGGCAGCATAGGTGTGGATGACACCTATGGCAATGGCTTGGTCAGTTTTGAGGGTGCCCTGCGCAACTGAGAAACCTATCGCTTACCTTCTCTTTTTTTTAACCCGTTATTGCTGATAAAGATTAGCAATAACGGGTTTTTCATATTTCAAAAAATAATTCTGTGACATTCGTCACAGTTTACAATAATTAACATATATTATACTTTCTTTACATTCGAAAGAAAATGTTTTTTCTAATAAGTTTCACAGATTCAAACAAATAAAAATAATTTATCAATAAAATTTTATAATTTTATTTATTATGTTTGTATTTATTTGAAAATTATCGGAAATAAACAAATTGAATAATTATGAACAAAAAATAAGAGGGAATTGATTCACATGAAAAAACGGATGTTTGTTTTTGCTCTGGCTGCTTCTTTGCTGACTGTTTTGGCTGCCTGTTCCCCCCAAACCTTTACTCCTGCTCAATCTCAGGGAATTCAACCCGCTCCTCTCAGCAACGTGAATCGCTTGATCCGAGAGGCAGAGGCCCGGGGTGAAAAAGGCGTGCAGATTTTGGATGTCAGCCAAGGCAAAGCGCGCACCAATGCCGCGATTGCTCTGACGCTCAAATTTGCGGAACCAGGCAGCTTTAGTACCAAAGCAAATGCCAACGGGATTGCCCCCACTTTGGTGACCGCCATCAATGATTATCGGGCATATCTCTATGAATGTAACGCCGCTTTGCCAGCTGCTGGGGCGGCAGGGTCTGAGACAGATTTAAATGGTTCTTCTGCATGTACCCATGTTTTTAATGCCCCCGTTGCCGACAACAATGCGGCGACTCAAACTTTGGTCTTTAACAATATACCCGCCAATACCGCTGGTTCACGTTATGTGGTGGGCATTGTCGCCAGAACAGCGGGTCCGGGCTTTAACAGTCTCGTCACCACGGCTGCGGGTGGCAGTGGCGGTTACATTGATACCACCGCCGCTCGCAACACCAATGGGCCTATGTCTCTGACTTTGGGTGGCGGTGATGGTGCTGCGCCGGGCTCTGTAATGGTGAATGCGCTTAACGAAGTTTCGAGCACCGCCAATCTGACCGCTGCGATTCGTTTGGCTGACGGGGTTGGGGCCCGTCTCGAATCCGATGTCACGGTCACGCCAGGCAATGGCACGGCACCGGGTGGCATTACGCTCAATTAAATTTTGACAGTTCAGGGGCTCCAGAGCTGCTGGAGCGGTTCCGGAGCCCCCTGTGGTTCGAATGAAACTCATTGAAAAGCAGGAAGTCACATCCCATGAAACGGTTTAAGCCCGCAGCACTGATGACTCTGGCCCTTCTGTTTGGGGCCTGTCAGTCGGCGCTTCTTCCGCAATGGGGCAATTTGTATTTTCAGGTGGAATTTCCCCCTCGGGCTTTTCGACTCTCCTTGGTAAAACCCGAAACGGAACTCGTGGGGATTGCTGTCATGGCTCCGGGCTCCTCTTCTCCATTGGCTTTTCGCCAAGTGAACCGGAATCAAAACTCGGTGGTGATCGACAAATTAGTGGTGGGCCCCAAAGAGCTTCTCAGTTTTGCCCTGGATTCAAAAGGACAGATTTTGACAGGAAATTTGATGAATGTGACTGTTTTGCCTGGGGGAACGAGCCGTGTAGAGATGAACCTGAGTGAAAATTTTCAAAATTTACTCAATCAGCGACAACGTCAATTGCTTCAACAATTGCAGTCTCAACTCGCGTTAACACTCCCCACACCTCCACAACCTGAAAAGCCCCAGCTGCCGCAAGCCCCTGAGCCTCCTTCTGCGCCCCCCTCTGCGCCACCGACTCAAAATTCCCCTATCCCGAAAAACGCTGTTCCAAGCCTGCCTGGACAGCCGCCGTCTCAGAATACGCCAACACAGCCTCCTTTGGTCACAGCCAAGCCCGAGGTGAAAGCCACAGATATTCCCGATCCCGCTTGGCGAAACCTAAATCTTCAGGGGCCAACACCTTCAGCTGTCGCTCCAACGCCGGTTCCTACCCCTACACCTGTATCTGTGGGTGGGGGCAGCGCCAGTCTGGGAGTTGAAGTGACGATCATTACGGGCCCATTGCCCCCCATTACTGTGAATTAGGCGGGAAAAATGAAAAAATACATTTTTGTCTGTTTCCTGCTTTTCTTGTCTGCGTGTCAGGGCTTTCAAATTCCTCTTCAGGTACAGGAAATTCCCCGCCAAGCCTTGCAAGCCAGTACTCACTTAAATTTAAATGCAGACACTGGCCGTTCATTTATGTTGGCAATCAAAAAGAAAACCCCAAGTGGCTTTGGATTGAAATATGTTTTCAGTGAAGTCAGCCATTTGCGGGTTTGGTTGGTGAGCAATAATACGGGCACCTTGACACCTGTGACAGGCTATTTTGACCTGCCTGTCAGTTTCACCGGTTCGGGGGATACCCAGACCGTTTTCTTTGACAACGTACCCGCTGGATCATTTTATGTGGCAGCAGCAGCCTTGAATAGTTCCGCCATGAATCTGACAGAAAACCAGGCCAATCCCGCAAATGTGGCTGGAGAGCCCGTTTATGTCAGTCAAGGGGGAGGCGAGTTCCCCGCTAACCCCGGGCGGATCACGGTTGGGGCAGCGCCCACTTATCTGGTTACAGGGACGGCAACTCTCACTCTGCAATTGGTTTTGGATTAGGAGTGCTTATGCAAAAATACCTCTGTTTTTTGATCAGCTTGTTGATGGCCTGCCAGCCAGCTCAGCAGCTCACCGCTGCTCTGCCTGAGCCCATTTTTCGTGCAGATTTTAAAGCGCAACAGGGTGGACAAATATGGGTTCAGATTCAACCACAGACAGCAGGTTTTCAGATTAAAGACTCTCAATCAGGAGCCCCCCGCGCCATGATCGCAGATATCCAGCGCTTTCGGGTGTTTTTGGTCAATGGCAGCAGTGGTGAACCCGTTGGAGCTCTCACACCCGCTCCAGACAGCAGCCATGTCTTTACTTTGCCGCGCAGTGGCGGAACACGCCAAACCGTTTTGTTTGATCATGTCCCACCAGGCCTTTATTACGCCTGTATGGCTGCCTTTAAAGATATGTCTAATTTTACACCTGCGACCAATATCTCTCAGCCTACTGTGACCTCCTACGCCGAAGGCCCCGTGTATTGCTCCAATGACGGTGGCGAGGCAGATTTTCCAGGCCGGGTTGAAGTCTTTGCCAATTACCAAGTTTCAGATACCTCCCGGCTGCTGATTCTGCCCCTGCAACTGGCCCACGAGAAACCAGCCCAATTACACACCGAAATTGA
>JBIKWL010000132.1:0-14645 GCA_044356335.1 Candidatus Sericytochromatia bacterium | reverse complement strand
GGTTTTGTCGCGCTGTTTTAGGGTGGCTTCATGTTCAAAGCCCAATTTGCGTGGTACAGCTGCAGAGGCCAGATTGTCGGGGTCACAGCGAATTTCGAGCCTTTGAATGCCATGGTATTCAAAGGCCAGTTGGGCCAGCGTCTGGGTCATTTCTGTCGCAAAACCTTGATTCTGGTAAGCACTGTGAACCCAATAACCAATTTCAAGTGAACCCACTTCTGCGCGTTTGTGTAAACCTGTGCTGCCGATTAAGACAGATTCGGTCAGGTTAAAAGCACCCATGGCATAGTCTTGGTCGAGATCAAACTGGCTGCGCATCAGACGCAATCGCTGGACCTTCGCAGCCAAAGAAGTTGGTTCATGGCTCGCCCAAGGCATCCAGAGTTTAAGTTGTTCTAAACTCTCATCCACACTGCGTTTGAGCAAGGGGGCATCAGAAGGGCTGTAGCATCGAATGATCAGACGATCGCTTTGAATTCGGTAGGGAATCCCGGCTTTTTCAGACATAAATTCTAAAACTTAGCAGGACAAGCAGCAGGAGAATCCCAGCACTTTTTCCAAATGGCTTGATCGGTCAATAAACTCTCATCGGTTTCGAGCAAAATCCGTTCAGCCATGTCTCGCAACAGATCTTCTAAAAATGCCCCCTCTTGGCCTGAGGCCATCATTTGCCACATGGTGCCACAATTGGGAAGACAGGCTTTGAGATTGGTCTGAACAGTATATGCCAGGTGGGAAACAGATTCGAGGTGTTTTTCCAAAAATTTCCGCGGACTCAAAGGTTTAAACATTTCGGTTGAATAATATTGCTTTAAAACTTTTTCAGAAAGATCCAAAAGGCAGTCCCGATAGGCCTGATTGGCTTGAATCACGGGACCCGTGGCACCTTCCTCCCAAACTGGAGCGGCTTTGAGGTAACAACTTTTGCGCAATAGAGGAATATTTCGGGCCAACGTGGGATCATTGGACTGCGTTTGGCCAACCGGGACAGCCAATGCCGGTGTTGAGATCGACAATCCCAGGCAAAGCACCCCTGTGGCCAAAGATTTAAACAAGACATCAATCACGGTACATACCCCGTTCTTTCCAGATTTGTAAACTCTCTAATAATTCCTTTATTTTTAGTCCTGCAGGTTCTGCCAGCGCTTGTAAATGAGCCTGGTTTTTTAATAGCCCAGGTTGCTTTGCTGTCAAAACAGGTTGAATCATCCAGGTACCCTGTTCAGGTTTGCC
Organism: Candidatus Sericytochromatia bacterium; assembly: GCA_044356335.1. Lineage (GTDB taxonomy): Bacteria > Cyanobacteriota > Sericytochromatia > UBA7694 > UBA7694. The sequence continues at coordinate 13,412 of JBIKWL010000132.1, read as the reverse complement.
AATCTGGCGACTTAGCGCCTGCTGGTATCCCAATTTTTCCAAGCGAGCAAACCAAAGTCGGTATTGGGCCATTTGCAACATCGCAAAATCGCCGCTGGAATCGCCCGCCACCAAAAAGGGTTTTTCGACAGGTCCTGTAATGTATTGAATGATATTTGCAACTTTGCCAGAAAATCCCGTCAGCGGAAAGACAGCCTGATTGGTCAGTTCATAGTGCATTAATTCTGTGGGATCCAACGCAGCATAGCGCTCGTTTTCTTTGGCCAAAAAGGCATCTTTGACCAAGCGCCCTGTGCGTTTATCACGCAATAGCACACTGGCACCGATGACGTGATCAGGGGGTATCTGATATTGGGTGCCAAATTTAGCATTGACCCGTTTCATCAGTTCGACGGTGACCATGTGGCGCACGGTCCAGACATTTGAACCAGAGACCACATAGAGATCATAGCCATGTTTTAACAATTGCCCAATTAAATCTACAATTTCAGGATTAAAAAAAGGCACGCGATAAGAGGTTTTGCCCGGGGTAATTGTCAAGACACTGTCTTTGTTTTGAGCCCGGTCTTGTTCAGCGCGATTTTGACCATAAGCTGCTCGGGTGGCATCAATGATTTCGACAGGTGTGAGCCCCATCATGGCCTGAACCACCCAAGCATAAGAATTAGAGGCCGCCTCGATATCTGCTGGGTGAGAGTCAAGCGAAGCCAGCTCATCATAATATTCAGCCAGATCAACAGTGGTATCCAGAGAAATATTTTTGCCCTGTCTGACAAAGGCGGGAGAAATAGCCTCCAAAGCTGAGCTGCGTTTAATTTTGTTTGAAATCAACAATTGCGCAAAGGTGGCCTCGCCGATATCACGGCTCACAAGAGTATTGTCAAAGTCCAAAACGACTTTTTTGCCTTGCCAACTGTGGGTCCCCAACAGATTTTCGAGCTGGCTGCGCAGGGCGGGGTTCCAATTGCCAGGTTCCAATTGAAATGAAGCAGCTTGAGCAGAGGCCAAAGGCAAGGCAAGACAAGCGCTTAAAGTGAGAGCCAGCAGATTTTTCATGGTTGCTCCTAATCGATAATCCAAATTCTCTGATTTCTCATTTAATTGTGCAGGGCTCCAGGTGGGCTGGCAAGGGGGTGAAGGTCTAAAAGGTGAGTCTGGGCAAGCATCGATCAAAAATTAAACAAGATTTTTCAAAAACCAGCTAGAATATATAAGTAATACGTCTTAAATTCTGTCGGAATAGCAAACGAGGTGCCAAACATGGGTGGATTTAATTTAAATATCAAAATGGGCCAACAACAAATAGCCAGTCAGCCAATGAGCGCCCAGGCCCGCAAAGATTTGCTGAAAATGGACAACAATCAAGACGGCAAACTGGATATGAAAGAAGTCCAGTCAGCTGCAGGCATGAAAGACGGAAAAATTGAAGATTTCTCTAAACTTCAAAACGTCACAAAAGATCTCGGACGCTACCTGGATAAAAATCTGACCAATAAAATCCTCACAGCCACAGTTGCCAGTGAACCTTACGAATTTGTCTTTGATATGGATGCCCCTGCACCAGTTCAAAAAGACCAACCCTCAGTAAAAATCCCGGGTAACCCAGAATTATTCAAATCTGACAGTGTCAAAATTGAGAACACCCCTGCAGGCCCCCCCACCGTTTTGCGTTCAGAAACACCCGGTGCCCCAGTGAGATTAAATCTCGATAATGGGGTCAGCGTCAGTCAGTGGCCTCCCACTCCGGCCACCTTTAAAGATCCTGAAACAGGCAAACAAATCCAAGGGTTTAAAGTGGAGTTCAATACAGGTGATGTGATGTTAATTCCGGCTGGACAAGCAGTTAGCATATCCGACCCTCAAGACAAAATTCCTGGTCAGGTTGTAATAGGCGGCTCTTCACGCACCTATCAAATTGATGCCAATGGTCAAACCTCTGAAGACATGATCACCATGCGTTATGCCAGTGTCTTCTGCTCTCGCCAACTCTAATCCCCATTGTCAGCGCTGCCTGCTGCCTGCGGGTGTGCACTTGCGTGATGATTTTTATCCGGTAGGTCCTCAGGCCCTGCCGGATTCTTTGCATATTAAACGGATTGAACTCAACCCCAATGGCCTTTGTGAATTTTGCAACCGTTATGTGCAAAACTATGATGCAGAGGGGTTGGAAAACGAGCTTTTGGGCTTTTTAAAGGCCTTAAAAGCGAGCGGACAGCCTCTTCTACTGGCCCTTTCAGGCGGAAAAGACAGCCTTTCGTGTCTGTTTTTATTGCGCGAAGTCTTGGATTTTCCTGTAAAGGCCTTTACCTATGACAATGGTTTTTTACCTGCAGAAGTACTGGAACAGACGGCCCGGATCTGCGAATCGTTAAAGACGCCCTGGGAAGTGATCAAAAACCCTTTGTATGAAGCCTTTCAAGCTGAATATATTCCCGATAGTCAAGGCCGTCTCGTGGCCCAAACGGGTCTGGACTTTTGCCAAACCTGTGCCGGTCAAGTCAAAAATCTTCTCATGTTAATCTGTGAGCGCGAGGGATTGCGATTTGTTGCATTTGGGAACAAGACCTACACACGGCTCCATCCCAAGGTCTCTTGCCTCAAAACCCTTCCCACACCACAAGGTGGCCAATTACACCTGATACATTTACTTTTTGCTTTGCGCACAAACACGGCTCAACAGGCAGAGATCTTGGCCGCACTCAACTGGAAAGATCCTGGCTTGGGAGGCTATACCAGCAATTGTCTGGTGCCTGGACTCGTCGCTGCTGCTCGCAAGCGCAAAACGGGTTTTGCCTCTGATGCTGGCTATATCGAAATGGAATACCGCTCAGGGGCATATACCACAGAAGAATTACGTCAGATGTTACAGACCCATCATGCGCCTGAAGATGTGCCTTTGCCACCTGGGCTTTTTGGGCAAATGGAACCTGATCAGCAATGAAACAGACCCATGAACCATCCTCGGATCGCTTTCAGAAATGGCTTTTAAACAAAGCCCCCCATGCCTATTGGAATGGTGATCTGCCAGGAGAAAATTTTGCCCGCGAGCAATGGGAACAATTCCAGCTGATGTGGCGGGCCGGACGTTTACCCCTGCGCCATGTTGTTTGGCATATCACCAATCGCTGCAATCTGCGCTGTGCCCATTGCGGGGTGAGGGGGGGCGAAACGGCCTATGCCGATCTCAGTCTCGAGGCGTTTGCCAGTGCTCTGCCTGATCTGATCAAATTGGGCTTGCAATCAGTCACCTTAACAGGGGGGGAGCCGCTCGTACGCAAAGATCTCTTTGAAATCATCGCTGTGCTCAAGCTCTGTGGAATTAAGGTGGGGATGGTCAGTAATGGCCATCATTTTGAACGGTTTGAGGCTCAATTCAGGGCCAATCTGCCCGATGCCCTGGCAATCAGTATCGATGGCTTGGAGCAAAGCCACGATCAATTGCGCCTCTACCCTGGCAGCTATCAGGAAACGCTCAAAGCCCTGCATTTGGCACGAGAGTGGCAAATTCCGACCCTCAGTGTCAATACCACTGTTTGGCCTGAAAACCTCAGCGAATTGCAAGAATTGCGTCAGGTGATCTTTGAGGCCGGCGCAGTTCATTGGGTATTGCGCCCAATCACACGCTCTGGGAGGGCTGAAAATGCAGAAACTTTAAATGAGCAGCAAATGTTGAGCCTGTTGCATTTTGCTGCTGAGAGCCTATACTTAGGCTTTGATTTAAGCGTAGCCGGGGTGGGCTATTTAGGCCCTTTGGACAGTTGGTTAAACATGACCCCCTATTTCGCGTATAGTGGCTGGGACAGTCTGTACATACTTCCTGATGGAAGCATCAAAGGGTTTAACGAAGAACATTTACCGATTGAAGGTCATCTCTTAAACGATGCCTTGCCTGAGGTCTGGTACCGCAAATTCCGCTATTATCGGGAGTCAACATTGCCTGATTTTTGTACCCAATGCCCGTATCTTGGCAGATGTTATGGAGGCAATCGCGTCGAAGCGGAAACCGGTACACGCTGTCTGAGGCCGATCTTGGAGACACTCGATCAACAACACCTCGCACAATCTTGGTTATCTGCCCTGAGTGGGTGTTGACCTTTCCCTCGGGGAACTTGAGACAGGGCTTCTGCGTCCCTAGGAAATAGTTTGTCCGAGAGGTGCCCCATGATTCAATCCCCCTTTTTCAAGATCTCCATGCATTTATGCTCCCTCCTGGCCGCTTCAACCCTTTTGATCACTACACAGGCTTCTGCTGAACCCAATTTGAATTGGGAGGTCTTTCAGGGAGCCAAAGCCTGGTACGATCCTGGGTTTTCATTTTTAGACACCGCCGCCTTTAATGGGGCTATTGCCAGTCAAGGGTACAACAATCTCAGCAATGTCTTTATATCCCAAGGGGGTGGGGCCCATATTATTCTCGATCGCATTATCCTCGGTGGCAGTGGCATGGGGCTTAATGGCTTTCGCAGTGCCAATTCTGCAGGTGATGTTTTGGGCGTCTCTGGCGGATATGGGCTGTTTAACCTCGGATATATGGTCTATCAAGAAAATAATTTCAATCTCTATCCCGTGCTCGGTATTGGCTCGGGTCATCTCTCAGTCAGTGGTTCAGGCAGCTTAAACAAGATCTTTGGGCTTTCGGGCACAGAGGATATCAACCGGATTGATTCGAATCAAGTGGTGATAGATATTGGCATTGGGGCAGATTATTTGATTGATTTTAATGCTGATCCAGGCAATGCCAGTGGGCTTTTGGTGGGTCTCAAATTGGGCTACCTCTTTGTGCCCTCTCCCACGCAGTGGGAGGCCAACCGCCGTTTGGTCGGGGGCAGTAATTTGCCCAATCTCAGTAATCAGGGTCTGTATTTTAACCTGATATTGGGTGCCGGCACTCAGCGAACAGGCTTTTCCGAACGCCAAAAAGAAGTCTTGCAAGAATTGGGTTTATAGCCGCAAGCATCAGCGAAAGTGACTGGTGAGTGCCTGAGTGGCACCACTGTGGCCAGGCTGCCAAGCAAGAATCTGTTCAAACTTGGCTTTGGCCTCGGATTTTTGATTCATCGCCAAATAGGTCAAGCCTAAATTATAGGCTGCATTGACATATTTTGGCTGGTTTTTTAGGGCTTTTTCAAAACTTGCTTTTGCTTGCTCCAAATCATGTTGACTGAGTAAAAACGAACCAAAATTGTACAAAATAACGGCATTCTCTGGTTCGATAACCAATGCTTGCTTGAATGTTTGCAAGGCATATTCAGAGTCCCCTTGCTGAATGGCCAATTGGGCCAACTCATTCAACAGGGGAGCCGATTGGGGTGACTTGATTAATTCAGCTTGAAGCCAAATCTGTTTATAATCCAAACGGTAATAATCTTCTTCGGCCAAACTGGGTTCCAGGCTAAACAAAGCCTGATACAGTTGGAGGGCCTCTGAATATTGTTTTTTTTCTTGGTAGATCGCAATCATGTCTTGAATGGCTGCGCTGCGATAACCTTCGTATTTTTGGCGCACTTCTTGGTAGATCAACAGGGCTTGGTCTGTTTTGCCCTGTTTGCGTAAAACAGAGGCTTTTTCATAATACAATTGGGGCAAAATACCTGAAAATTTTTGGGGAGCGGCCAGACAAACCTCCATCCCATTGGCAATCGCTTTTAAAGCCGCCTCCCAGTTTTTGGCTTTTTTATGCAATTTAATTTCGAAGGTATAGAGATTGGGGTGGTTGGGGTCGAGTTTGCGGGCCTGTTCCAAACTTTGCAAAGCAGCATCCGATCGGCCCAAGTGATCGAAGTCCTCGGCAACTTTGATTAAATAAAAGACGTTTTGAGGGGACATCTGAGTGAGTTCTTGGGCAATTTTGAGGGCTTTTTCATAAAAAATCACGGCTTTTTCGGAGGCACCGTTAAATTTGTAATGAGAAGCCAAATTGTTCAGATTAGAATGCGCCATTATGTGAATCCATTGGCTGTGGGGATCCAAAGCCAGCGCCTTTTCGATTTCTTTTTCGGCTTTTTCTGGGTCGTTTAACTCCAGATAAATATCTCCCAAATACAGGGGAATGGTGGGGTTATCAGGCAGACCTGCTCGGGCACGGTTCAACACGGTAAGCGCTTCTGAATAATCGGGTTTGCGTTGACCATGGTTCTCGTTGAGTAAATGAACACCCAAATTGAGGAGGATGTGTGGGTCCTGCAAATTGGCTCCCAAACGCTGATACTGTGCTTTGAGTTCTGAACTGGTCAGCCAATCTGAAAACAGATTTTGATAATCCAAAAATTTTAAATAAGCAAGGATCAACTCTGTATTGCCTGGCAGCACTTTTAAAGCCGCTTGGAGAGTCATTTCCCCCGCAACCGGGTCTCGGCGGTATTCGGCAATTTCAAGTTTGATTTGCCACGCTTTTTGCAATCGGGGATTTATCGCCAATGCGCTGTCTGCCCAATGAAGCGATTTAGCCAGTGCTGATTCCCCTTCACCGGTTCGGCCTTTGTTCAGATAATGTTGGGCCAGACCTGCTTGGACCAGCGCATCTTGGGGATTGAGTGACAAGGCTTTTTGAAAAAGTGCTTCGGCTTCGAGCTGTTGTGCTTTATTGCCATTTTCTAACAGGTATAAACCGCGAAAATAGAGTGATTGGGCTTCTTGGGCTGACGCCTGATGGGGGTTGGGAGCAGGAATCGGCTGTGAGAGTGGCTGAAATTTTCGGGTCAATTGTTCAGAAAGCTGATCCAACAGAGAAAAATAGGCCAGGGCAGCGCCCTCGACCTGCACCACCGAGTCGGGCAAGACCTCGCCAGTTTCGACCTGAATCACACGGGCCTGAATGCGCAATTGCTCGCCTATTTTCTGATAATGGCCCACTACCATTCGTTTTGCGCCCACCAATTTTCCCAAAGAGGGGGCTTGGGTGCTGTCTACCAGGGCCGATTGAGAAAAATTTTGCTCAGTTAAGACCCGTTTCAATTGGCTGCGTTCGATCACCTGTAAAACAGGCAATTTGGCCAATGATCCCGTCAGGCTTTCGGCAAAACTCAGCCCCATCCACTCATCAGCAGGTTGGCGGGTCAGATTCTCAAAGGGCAAAACCGCCAAACTGAGCGGGCCAGAAACAGAGGCACTTTGGGACAGTGAAGTTTGCGTTTGAGCGGTTTGGGCCTGTGCGGTAGAAAGAGAAAAATCAAGGCTGCTAAACAAAAAAACAGAGCCAGATAAAAGCATTAAACTCAAGGCAAAGTGAGACTCGCGAAAGGAAGAGAACATGGTTTAACCTGCGGGTATTTCAATTCTGGATTGGCTGAGGAACGGCCCTAGCCAGAGCAAAAGCCCCAGAAAACGATTTTTGCTGGGGCTGTTTAAGTGTAACAAGTGTGAAAAGAGAACTGAAAAAATTAATGGCCCAGCCATTTTGAAGTCATAAAGGCACTGATGCCTCCGGAGACAGCGCCAACGCCACCCGAAACCAGTGCTGCGGGGAGATTTTTAAACGCAGCGCCACCTGAAACCGCACCCAGAGCAGCCCCTGACAGGGTCCCATAAAGGGTGGCTTTGAGTTTGGAATCGGTCATATTGGCAACCACAGCCCCAGACACAAATCCTGATACGGCTCCCATACCACCGCCAAACTGAGTCATTTGTTTGAAAGAACTGCCGCCACCCATAATTAAGTCAGCAGCCCCCATCATGAGGCCTCCCGAAGCGGCACCCACCAACGAACCCGCAAAGGCACCACCAGAAATGGTAATTATTGGGCTTACTTCGCCTTTGCTTTTAAGTGCCAATTTGTCAGCTTCAGCCAAGGGCAGAGTTTTGGGATCGACTTTGGCTTCTGGCTTGCTCACCGGTTGATCCGTTTTTTTTGTGGTTTGGGTTGCAGGGGCGGGGGTTAAAGGGGAATTGTTGATGACTGTTAATGACATGTGAAAAAATACTCCCAAAGTTTAGATACTGTTTTATCGGTGCTCTTCCCCTAAAAATGACCCTTAGAAAAAAAATTTATTTCAAACTTAATCTTTCGATTACCGGATATTTACTTTTATGCTGAAGCTTGCTAAAATAAAGGCATTCGGGCATCGCAACCCTTTCCCATTAGAAATTTTTCCCCCGAGTCAACAGCCTGTCTGTTGAACCTTAGCCCAAAGAGGTCTATTTATGCGCGTTTTACAAAATTATGTGGATGGTGAATTTGTCTCATCTTCATCGAACGAAGTTCTGGATGTAATCAACCCGGCCACCGAAGAAGTCCTGGCCCAGGTGCCCCTGAGCAATCGGGCAGATCTGGATCAGGCAGTGGCCTCTGCCAAAGCCGCTTTTCCAAGCTGGCGCAGGACTCCTGCGGCAGAGCGGGCCAAATATATCTTCAGATTTAAAAATCTGATGGAAGAACACCTCGACGAAATTGCGACCCTGGTCACCCAGGAACACGGCAAAACCTTTGCAGAGGCCCAAGGTGATGTGCGCAGGGGAATCGACAATCTCGATGTGGCCTGTGGTATTCCCAGCTTGATGCAAGGTGAATCGCTCGAAGACGTGGGTCGGGGCATTGACTGTGTCTCGAATCGCCGCGCCTTGGGCGTGTTTGGGGCAATTACCCCGTTTAACTTCCCTGCCATGGTGCCACTCTGGTTTATGCCTTATGCCATCGCTACAGGCAATACCTTTGTCCTGAAACCCTCTGAGCAGGTTCCCCTGACCCAACAGCGCATGTTTGAACTCTGGCACCAAGTGGGCCTGCCCAAAGGCGTGATTCAAATGGTGCATGGCGCCAAAGAAATGGTCAATGGCCTCTGTGAACACCCTGATATTGTCGGTGTTTCATTCGTGGGTTCAACCCCGGTTGCAAAACATGTCTATGAAACGGGTACCCGCCACCACAAACGCGTACAAGCGCTGGGTGGAGCGAAAAATTTCTTGGTCGTGATGCCCGATGCCGAACCCGAAATGACCACGCAGGTTCTTTCCGATTCCTGCTTCGGCTGTGCCGGTGAACGCTGTCTGGCGGGTGCGACCTTGATTTTGGTGGGACAGGCCTATGAGATCTTCAAAGATCGCCTCGTTCAAAAAGCCAAAGAGATCAAAGTTGGCAATGGTCTGGAGCCCGATGTTTTAATGGGACCGGTCATCTCCAAAGCCCACAAAGAACGTGTGATCGGATATATCGAAAAAGGCGTGGCTGAAGGTGCAGAACTTCTGCTTGATGGCCGCGTAGGCTATGAAAACAGCAAAGGCTATTTCCTTGGGCCCACCGTCTTTGACAAAGTCACACCAGAAATGACGATTGGCCGTGAAGAGGTCTTTGGTCCTGTGCTTTGTTTGATCAAAGCCGACAATCTCGATGAAGCGGTCGCAATCATTGAAAAACACGAATTGGCCAACACCACTTCGATTTTCACCCAAAACGGCAAATGGGCCCGTGAATTCGCCTATAATGTTTCCCCCAGTATGATGGGGATCAACATTGGCGTGGCAGCCCCCATGTCTTTCTTTAATTTTGGTGGCACCAAACAGTCTTTCTTTGGCGATCTCAAAGCCCATGGCAAACATGGGATTGAGTTTTATACCGAACGCAAAGTTGTGATTTCACGCTGGTTTTAAGGATTCGTCTTTAAAATCTGAGTCCGAAAGACCCCTTTTAACAGGGGTCTTTTTGTATACAATAGCAGTTCTAAAATTAAGTTTCTAAGAGATCCCAGCTGAGTGGCGTGCCTGATACAACCGCGGTTTTTAAACGGCGACCCAAAACGGATTCCCAATCTCCAGGGGGTAGACCCAGCCCTGGACGCAATGCTCGGATATGCTCTTGCCTGAGTAATGTACCGATAGGCAAGTCTTGTACCACAAAAAGCGAGCGGCGCAGAGCCCGACTGGCTTGTTCGGCCACAGTTGGCATGGGTATTCGGGGCGCACCAATGGCTTTTTCAACATTGCGCAAAGCTTGAACCAGGGCCTTAAATTCAGCCGGTTCCATCGAAAAAGCCGCATCTGCAGTGGGATTTTGTCTGGAAAGGGTCAGGTGTTTTTCCAAGATATTAGCCCCCAAAGCAGTTGCAGCAAGCGCGATTTCTGGGCCAAGGGTATGATCTGAAAGACCCACAGGCAAGTCAAAGCGCGTTTGCAAATAATGAATATCCTGTAAATGCATCTCTTCGGGGGGAGCCGGATACGAACTGTTACATTTGAGTAAGGCAACTTGGCCCGAGCCATATTTACGGGCGGTCTTGACCGCAGCTTCAATTTCGTCCAAAGTGCCCATGCCTGTGGATATGATCAGGGGTTTGCCAGTCTCAGCAGCTTTGCGTATAAGAGGGAGATCCACCAGTTCAAAAGAGGCGATTTTGTAGGCAGGAACTGCTAGATTTTCCAAAAAATCGACGGCACTGGCATCAAAGGGTGAAGAAAAAAAATCAAGGCCCTTTTCCCTGCAGCGTTTTTGAAGAGGCGCATGCCATTCCCAAGGGGTATAAGCCTGTTGATAGAGATCATAGAGCCTTTGTTGATCCCAAAGGGTTCCCTGAATGCAAAACCAGGGCAAATCACTGTCGAGCGTCATGGTGTCGGGGGTATAGGTTTGCAATTTGATGGCGTTGGCCCCGGCTTCTGCTGCGGCATCGACCAATTGCATGGCGGTTTCAAAATCTTGGCCATGGTTGGCCGATAATTCTGCGATGATATACAGGGGGTGCCCTTGACCGATTGGGCTTTGATTAATCTGCATGATACATGGGGATCCTTTCTGGGCGTGTGATGTACAGGGTAACCGGAATATCTGACTGCTCTTGTGCTGTTGGCGCGTTTAACTCTTTCGCTGATGGAAGGCTTTCAAATCCCGCTTGGGTAAAAGCCCGGATCGATGCTGGATTCGTGGGTTTGATTTGGGCCCGAATCTGCTGCCAGTCTGTCAGCCACCAAATGCGTGCAATGCCTGCTTTTAAGACCTCAGCGGCCCAGCCCCTGCCCCGCACGTGCTCAGCGAGCAAAATACCCACGATTCCAGTGTTTATGGCCTGATTTGTTTCACAACTGGGCTCGAATCTTAAGACCCCTGCCGGGATGTCTCTTTCGTCCAAAACCAGCGAAAAAAAATGCTGGGTCTGGGCCAATTTGCTGCGCAACCACGTGAGATGGCTTTCCCAGGGGATCGGCTCTGAATGAAAAGACATGGCCCTGACCAAAGGATCATTTGACATCTCCCAATAAATCCGGACATCTTCCAAGGTCATGGGCCTCAGTCGAAATGGGGTCACACCCATTTTTTGCAAGATGCGCTCAACCCCCTGTCCATCGGGTCGTTCTAATGACTTCCCCTCTAATTCAATACCCAGGGAGGGCCGATGCCGGCGTTGAATGGCGGTGTGCTGGGCCAAAACAGCTTGGAGTTGGGCAAAGATCTGATCTGACGGGGTCTGGCGGATATCCCCCAATGAGGGAGCCCAGCCTTTTTGATGCAAACTTTCAGCCAAGGCCATTTGATGATCGGTCACGGTTAGGGTTGCCAGGGGACATTTTAACTGCAGCAATTCCCAAGCGCTGCCACTGGGGGTGGTGATAGCCAAGTCACTCGCTTGCAGCAAAGCGATCAGGTTGCTTGGTTCGAGCGCGATCTGGCAGGGAAAAGGCATCTGCCTGACATGGCTCTGTAATTTGCTGAGCTGGGGATTGAGCCCTGTTGTGATGACCTGCACGCTTAAACCCGAATCGCGATTGTTTTCAAACCAGGCTGCGAATAAGTCCAAGAGCAAAAAATTTGATTGAACGGGATCGGTGCCGCCCATAAACAGGACAATTTGAAGCCCCTTGGTTTGCGTGCTGGCCAAATCCCTGTTTTTGTAACAGGGCCAGTCCAGGCGTCTGAATTCTCGCCGAAAGAGCAAATAACGTGGGCCCAAAAGCAGCTGCTCTGGGCTCTTGGCTCCGGGATAGAGTGAGGCATCTGCATAAAGATGGGGATTGAGAACCAGATCTGCAAAAATGGGTTCAGCACTGCCGGTATCATCGAGCCAGAGCAACTTTAAACCACTGGTTTGATAGGCCGCTTGGTGTTGGGGGAGAATTGCATAGCTGTCGAGAACCAGCCATTCAGACTGGGCCTCTTGGGCGGCTGCGAGAATTTCTTTCGGCTCAAACTGCTTGCCCAGGACCTTCAAGCCCATATTTTTCTGACTGATAATCTCGACCACGCGCGGTGGGGGTGAAGGCATTAAAAATAAAACGCAGCCACCTGCTTCTTGCCAAGCTTCGGCCAAGGCCAAGCAGCGCATAAAATGCCCCATACCAATCTGGGTATGGGCTTCGGTACAAATGGCAAGTTGGCTAAAAGCGGCCAATTTTTTCTTGATTCTCTTTGATCCAGGTTTGCAGAGTTGGGATATCCATCCACTCAGAATTATTGTCTGAGCAATAGGTAAAATCGGGCGAGACTTTGACACCATTGCCGATGCGTTTGGGATCTTCATTCCAATCGTAAATCAGGGGAAGAATTTTGTAATAATCAGAATATTCGTAAGTGTGATGCGCATCTTCGGTACTGATCATTTGTTCATGTAACTTTTCACCGGGGCGAATCCCAACCACCTCATGCTCCGCATCTGGTGCCACGGCTTTAGCAATATCTGTGACATGCATCGAGGGTATTTTTTTGACATAAATTTCGCCCCCCACCATATCTTCAAAGGCTTTCCACACAAGTTCTACACCCTGTTCCAGCGTAATCATAAAGCGGGTCATACGGGAATCTGTAATGGGGAGTTTGCCTTGATGTGCCAAAGAGAGAAACAGCGGAATGACAGAACCCCGTGAGCCCATGACATTGCCATAGCGAACGACGCCAAAGCGGGTTTCATGTAGGCCGGAATATGAATTGCCTGCAACAAAGAGTTTATCAGATGCCAATTTGCTAGCGCCATAGAGATTAGCTGGGCTGCTTGCTTTGTCTGTCGAAAGTGCAACGACCCGCTTGACCCGCTGATCAATACAGGCATCGATCAGATTCATGGCCCCAATCACATTTGTTTTGATACATTCGAAGGGGTTGTATTCCGCAATGGGCACAATTTTGGTGGCAGCTGCATGGATTACAAAATCGATACCATCGAGGGCCCTTTGCAAGCGATCTTTGTCGCGAATATCCCCAATAAAAAACCGCACCCGGGAATCATTGGCGTAGAGTTTGGCCATTTCCCATTGTTTCATTTCGTCGCGCGAAAAAATCACCAACCTGCGGGGATTGAATTTTTGCAAGGTGAGGGGGACAAAGGCGTGTCCAAAGGAACCTGTTCCACCTGTGATTAAAATTGAGCCTTGATTTAACATAATCTTTTATTCAGCTTCCGTTTTTTTACAAAAAACCGGGGGTTGACCACCACACATTTTTCAAAGACCGGATGGTAGAAGCCCGCTTTAAAATTGTCTCTTAATTCACGATAATT
>JBIKWL010000131.1:0-14676 GCA_044356335.1 Candidatus Sericytochromatia bacterium | reverse complement strand
GCAAAGAGCAGGCCTGTCAGCGGGTGGGCTTTTTCTCAGAAATGGTCTATTTGCCTGCAGACATCTCCCAGGAAGCACTCTTAGAACAGGTGCATGTCCTCAATCAACGGCCAGACATTCATGGTATTTTGGTGCAATTGCCTCTGCCTGCCCAGATTGATGTAACCCAGGTGCTCGAAGCCGTGGCGCCCGAAAAAGATGTGGATGGCTTTCATCCAATCAACGCGGGCCATCTTTTTAATGGCACCCCCAATTTGGTGCCTTGCACGGCTTTGGGAGTGATGCATTTGCTCAAAAGCCAGCAGATCCCCATGGTGGGCAAACGGGCGCTGGTGATTGGCCGCAGCAATATCGTGGGCAAACCCATGGCTTTGTTGCTTTTACAAGAGCACGCCACTGTCACCATCGCTCATTCTCGTACCCCCAATTTGGCCGAACTCTGTTTGCAAGCGGATATTATTGTGGCTGCCGTTGGCAAAGCCAAATTGGTCACAGCAGAGATGGTTCAGCCAGGTGCTGTCGTGATCGATGTCGGAATGAACCGCAGCGAAGGCAAACTTTGTGGTGATGTGGATTTTGAAAGTGTGGCCCCCAAAGCCAGTTGGATTACCCCCGTGCCCGGCGGGGTGGGACCGATGACCATTTCATGCTTGCTTTTAAACACATTGCAGGCTGCACGCCAAAGCTTGGCTCTATCAGGAACCCGTGGTTAGATCAAAAAAATCTCCCCCTGCTCCCATGAATGATCAAGAGTTGGATGCCCTCTCTCAGCGCATGGATGAGCAATTGGCTCAATTTTCTGCATTGGCACCGTCTGTGCCCGGCAGCGAAATACCCAAGCCCCGCTCCTTGCGTTTAAAAAAAGCGGTGGCAGACAAACCCTATCACCATGGTGATTTGTACGAAGCCTTGCTTGAGGCGACTTTGGCATGTGTAACCCAAAAAGGGGTTCAAGGTCTGAGTCTGCGTGCGATTGCCCAAGCTGTGGGAGTGAGCCCCGCTGCTCCCTATCGTCATTTTGCCGATAAACAGGAGATGATTGCTGCCGTTGCTGCGCGGGGCTTCGAGAAAATGTCTTTGCGTTTGGCCGCCCTGCCTGAGAGCAAGCCTTTGGAAAAACTCAGGGCCCAAGCCAGGGTGTATTGTCAGTTTGGCCTTGAATTTCCTGATTATTTTGCTTTGATGTTTGGTGCTGCAATTGAAGACAAAGCGCTTTATCCCCATCTGTCTCAGGCCACTGAAGATACCTTTATCTATTTTGTTGAAACGATTTCAGCTGCGATTAAGGATAAACAACTGCAAAAAGCACCTGCAGAGTTGATTGCTTTGACTTTTTGGGCGCAAATCCATGGTTTTACTTCGTTATTGGTAAACAAGCAGCTAAAATGGGATAATCTAGGCGCGGACAAGCCCGAGGAATTGCTCGAATCCACCCTGGAAATGTTATTGAATGGGTTGGCGCGACCCTAAAACCCCAATTCGATCTGACCGTCGATTTGGTCCTGCAGGTTTTCAATCATCTGAACCAACGTCTCGAATTGCCTTTCGAGCGATCGGATATCGTGGCCCTGTTCGGAAATGGAGTCCAGTTGATCTGCCAATTTATCACAGTGGTCAAGCAAATCTTCGAGCGTGTTCTGCTCAAAGGCTTGGATGGCTTCTTTGCTGCGCAATTGGGGTAAATTGACAATGCCGTCGCGTACACGCTCCATTTGCTCCAGCAAAGCCTGATTCAATTTCTGAAAGGTCAAAGAGGTCTGAATCATTTTGGTCTGATGGCGCAGCAGATCGGCAAAGCTGTTTAATAGTCCCTTCAGCGAATCTGCAGGCAAAGCTTGATCCAATTCAGCCAATTCTTGCTCCAATTGTTGGTAACGCCACTGGGATTCGCCATGCTCTTTGACCAAAATTTGCAATTGCGCCGTGTCCATCAGGGGCTGTTTGAGCTGGGAGGCCTTGGCTTTTCGGGTCGCCGTCTGAATCCGTTCGACAAAATGTACAAACAATTGTTCAGACTCTTCGGTTTCGGGCTGGGCGGATTTTAGCGGCAGGCCCAAACGTTTGTGTTGGCTAAACTCCAGCAGGGATTTTGCATCTTGATTGTTAGGTGCAAAGCGCAGGGCTGACTTAAATTGGGCTTCGGCAGACTGAAAATCTGACAAAAGCAGAAGCAAGTAGCCCAAGCCAATATAAGCATCTGGGTGGGTCCGCTCTTGACGAATCGCCAGAATAAATGCATCAGAGGCCTGTTTCATGACCGCTTTGTCTTTAAAGCCCGTTTTTTCGGCCTGAATTAAAAGTTCATAACCCCGCTCACAAGATACTGTGCCTTGCTCTTTGCGTTTGCGAGAAACGAGATCGTGGGTGTGTAAGAGTGCTTTGAGATCCATATATAAACTGCTGTTTCCTCGTTTGAATTATAACAAGAGAATGCGTTTTTGAGGTTTTGTTTTCTATAAAACTTGCTAATTTTGGCAAAATCGTATAAAGTGAACAATGTAAACATATTTTGAGGTATTTACATTATGTCTTCTTTTGGTATTGGTCCCTCCAACCCCCTTCAGCGCACAACCTCTTTGCCAGTTTTGCCCAGCACTCAGCAAGAAATCACACCCACACCCACGCTGATAAAATCTCCTTCTCAGGTCTTTGATCGCAGTAGCATAAAATCAACCCCTTCCTTACCCCTGCTGCCCACGCAAGAACAGCTGGGCCAACAAATTCAGAAAACGCCTGCTGAGAGCATGCAAAGTATGTCCGATGAAATCCAGCAGGTAGATGCCCGTCTCTCTCAAATGGGCACTGTCCCCCAAACAACTCCACCTGTTGTCCCTGCAAAGATTGGCGATCTTTTGACCACCAATGTGATGGAAGCAAATCACAAAGTGATCAATACGATCAAGGATGTGAGCAAAAGCAAAGATCTCTCGCTGTTTCTGGCCAATAACCTCAAGCAATCCCTCGAAGGGGTCAGAGAGGCGGATTCGGGTTTAGGCAAAGCCGCTAAAATTGACAGGGCTTTAGATAATAGCGAGGATCAGGCCTATCAGCTGCTCCAAAATATCGGTTCTAGCAGCGATGTCTCATTTCTGCTCAAAAATAAATCGGATTTCGAACTCAAAGTCATTGTGACCGACTCTCTGCAAAAAATCATGGGCTATAACGAAAAAGAAATGGCCAATCTCTCTCCGAAAAAACAGGCCTGGATCGACAAGACTGTGGCAGGTATCAAAGCCGGATTTGTCAAACAACCCGAAGGCCAACCCAAAGGCCAGATAGCTATGGCTCTGGACGAGTTAAAGTCTGCCAGTATGCAGAGCATGTCCAGCCAATGCCTGAACCAAGGGCCCTTGAATGAACTTACCCGCCAGTTTACCTATAAGACAGTTGACCAGCGCACAGAGGCTCTCAAGCAAGTCTTGGGTGAAACCCGGCCCGAAATTTACAGGGCAGTCTTGCAGGGACTTGAGTCTGGTATGCCAGGTGGAATAATAGATATGAACGATACGGGCCAGTACAGCAAGATGGTCTTTGAAGGCAAAGAATATGAGAAAATTGGCGTTGTCGGCCGTGGCCAATGTGGTGAAGTCTTGCTGATGGAAAACAAAGAAACCGGCAAAAAATACGTAATGAAAGCGATTTCCCGCAAAGAGGGCTTTGAAAATGAAATTGAGATCCAAATTAAAGCCAATCAGTTGATGGGAGATAAAGCGCTGGGCTTAAATGGCTTAATGTTTAACAATTCCACAGAGACCATCTTTTTGTTGACCGAATTGGCCCCCAAGGGTGAATATGGCGATAATATCCAAGCGCTCAGCCGGGCCCAAAATGATGGTCTGGTCACCCCCCATCAGGCCGAAAAACTGCAATTGCATTTGGGCTTGGAGTCGGCCCAAATTCTGGACGAATTGCAAAAGAGTGGCTTGGTTCACAACGATATCAAAGTCGAGAATTTTTTCCGGGGCGAAGATGGCAAACTCAAGATTGCCGACTTCGGCGAAGCCCACATGACCCAAGATGGCTTTACCGAGATTAAAGGCACAGCGGGCTTTATGTCGCCAGAACTCTCCGGGAAAGATCAAGTGGCCAATCACAAGTCTGACCAATTTGCCTATGGGGTAATGTTGTACAACTCCCTCTTTGGTGAAAATCCTTTTCAAACCCAAGAGACGGGCATCAGCACGAGAGAAATTCAAACCAATATCGACAAATATGGCAAAGGCGATTTCCAATTGGATCTGTCCAAGGTTCAAAATCCCGAATTGCGCCAACTCTTTCAAGATCTGCTCGCAGTCAATCCTGATACACGGCCCGATTTCGGCCATGTTTCCAGCGTGATTCAGAAAGTCCTGGGCCCTGTCGATGAAGGCCAAATGGACACATACCGAACCGAGTTGGGCAAATATGACAAAGCACTCAAAACCCAGGAAAAGGTCGTTGAGAATCAATTAAAGGAATCGGGGATCAATGTCGATGAATTGAATCGGGATCTGGAAAAAGCCAAAATGAATATTCGCTGGTACACCGATCCCAAAAATGCCAATCCGGTTAAATTGCAAGAATACCAAGAGATGGAGAGAACCAACCAAGAAGGTCTCGATCGCTATAATCAGGAAAAAACGCGTCTGATGGACGAATTTAAGCAAAAACCTGAAATACTCATATTGGCCCAAGCCGTGCGTGACGCCGCCCCTTAAACCTGGATTGATCCGCCAGAACTGACAGCTAAGCCCTGGCACAAAATCAAGCTCAAAAGCAAAGCCCCCGCTCAAGCGGGGGCTTTTGGGTTCAACGAAACGACTGGGTAATTATTTCCCCAGTCCCGCTGTTGGGGATTCTTGGAGATTGGCCTGTGGCTTTTTAAAACTGCGCCAATGCTCTTCGGGAATGGTGCCCAACCAGATCACGAGCAAATTCAGGCCCACAAATCCCGCTAAGCCAATAAAGGCTTTATCGGTAAAGCCATAAGAGTGCAAACCCACTCCCAGCATGTTTACGCCAAACCACGACCAGGCGGTGACAATATTGCCACCAATGGCCAAGAGCGCAATTCCGCGTTTTTTGGCCAGGCCGCCCCAGCGGGCGTGTAAAATAATCGCATTCCAAAGCACAATCATGACTGCGCCATTTTCTTTGGGATCCCAGCCCCAAAAGCGGCCCCAACTCTGATCGGCCCAGATGCCACCCAGCACGGTGCCGACAAAACTAAACAGGGTGGCAAAAGCCACTGTGCCGTAGATCATCGCTGAGATCTTGGTGTAGAGATCTTTGTCCAATTTGCGGGTTAAGACCCCCATAATGATCACGATCAGGCCCATGAACCCAGCCAAAAAGCTGGCGGAATAACCCATGGTCACAGTGGTGACATGGGTGGCCAGCCAGAAATTGGTGTCGAGAACAGCCCGCATCATTTCGAGGGTATCCCCCCCACTGCCGAGATTGTGGGCCACCAGAAGGGCGCAAAAGCCCGTGATCGAGGCCATGATTGTGCCAAAGCCGTTTTTCATGAACCACTCCACCCCCAGGCCCATAAGCACAGCAACCCAACCGACAAAAATCGCTGAGGAGTATAAATTGGTGACTGGCGGGCGGCCCTGCAAATACATGCGCGTCAGCAGCGCCCCTGTAAAGATCAGGAGTCCGATCACGACCAGGCCAAAGGCTGAGCGGTTCAGGGCCTGGCCCCAAAACATCCAGCCAAAGACACTGAGCAAAAATGCCAGGACAAACAGGACCATGGCCTGGTAAAAGGGCATACTCAGATTGAAACGCTGCTCAATTTGTAATTTGGGGAACAGCGTGGGGTGTGAGCTTTTGAGGCCCTGAAGGTATTCTGCGGTAGTGGCATTAAACAGGACAATATCGTTGTTTTGGTAGGCCTTGAGGCTTTTATACCAGGCATTGGCATAATTGCTGCGGTTGAGGTCGCTTTTTTCTCCACCCAGCGGCAGCCAATCATTGCCATCGGCTTTTAACGCAGGCAAAACCAAAGGGACTTCAAAGGCCATGATCTGGCGAAAAACCTCAAGCTGTTCGTAAAGCTCAATTGTTTTGAGATCCACCAAATCGCGGCTGGCATCGGGCTTTTGAAAGACCATTTGCACCTGTTGAATCAGTGCGGGGTATTTGGGTGCCAATTCATCCAACGAATAGCGCAGACCTTCGCGGGGTTTGAGCCCCATCAAAGAGAGCACATCGTCGTGTTCGATGCGAAAGACCTTGTGTTGGCGCGATTCTGGGCGGCCACTCATGAGCTCTGCCAACCACTGTACTGCAGGTTGCTTTTTACCCTCAGCGTCGCTGTAAATCTGTTTATCGGAAATAAAGAGCAGGTTATTGCGGGCAAACGAATCCAACGGCTGAACCCGGCCTTTGTGCAAAACGGGCAATTGGCTAAAGGCATTTAAATCAAAGGCCTGTTTGGCATAGGGTTTTTCGACCATACTGCGGCCAAAAGCCAAAAGACAGATCAGTGCAAGCAAGAGCGGCAGGTATTTTTCCAGGGCTTTCATGTGGCACTCCTTTTGGCGCGGCGTTTGAGCGAACGGGAAAGTGAAAAACCAAATTGCAAGATCAGGCCCAACGTGACCAAAACACACGAGATATAGGGAATCAGCCAACTGGGGTTTTTGACCACCTGCAAAACCGTTCCCGACTCATCGGGTTTATAAGAGGCCTGGTAAAAGGTATCTCCCCGGTAGCGCAAGGGGTGATTCATCCAAATTTTCACTTCGCGGTCGACTTTGTGTTCATTATCGACAATCCGCACCGTGCTTTCAAAGTTTTTGGGAATCTCCGTGCCGGGATAGCGGTCAAAGCGAAAATCTTTGAGGTAAAAGGTATAGGGTTTGTAACTGCGTTCAAAGCGCAGATTTAGAGCGTATTTTTTGCCGTTGACATCGAGGTCATTGCTGCTTTTGAGCCAAACCGAGGTGGTATAACTGCCCAGGGCCTTGTCGCTGCCTTTGGGGAAGAGTGTGACCAGGGCTGTGGGCATGTCGATGCCGCCTTCAGCCGTTTGGGTGCCACTGATCTCGGGGGCCTGTTTGACCCTAAATCCAGCACCCGAGGGATCTTTTTCCATAACAGAATTTTTGTAATAGGCATCCACCTGAATATCTACGGGCAGTTGCGGCGATTGAATCCGTTTGCCGCTGCGCAATTGGCTCTCGGGAACCACTGTGACCAAATCCGTTTTGGCATCGCTGCTATCGACAAAGGCCAATTCAGTGTGGCGGATGTCTTCGCTGTAATTGGAAGATCCCCCCTCGTCGATCGACATATTGCTCTCATCGGCAAAGAGGCCTGTGAGGCCTTCTCCCACCAACAAGAGAATCAAGCCTGCGTGAATCACGGTTAAACCAATTTTTTGTTTGCTGAGCTTAAAGCGCTGCGCATGGGCCACCATTAAATTGATCAAAAGCAATGCGCCCAGGGTATTTCCGCCGGGAAAAGGCAGGGCACCCGGCACAGCACGGTCGCGGGGAAAGAAGATCTGAAAATCGACCCAGACCAGCCATGAGCGGAAATAGTCTTTGACCACGGTCCAAACCCCTTGATCCAGCTGGGCCAGGGTGCCAAAGAAGATCAGCAAAATACTCAGCGTCAGCAGGGTCACGGTCAGTTCGAGGGAGCCAAAGAAAGCCATTGCCTGTTGCAAAGGTGTTTTGGGCTTGCGTTTTTTTTCAGACAGGGGAACTGCAGGAGCGTCTATCATGTGGCTTGCCTCTTGATTGGGGAAGAGGAGTCATGAAAGGCGATCGACTTCACAAAGGCCAGAAAGTCGCTTTCTTGGCTTTGAATCAATTTGGCCGGTGCGACCATTTTAATAAACCAGGTTTGACCTCCCTGTTCAACCATGGCAATCAACATGCCTTGGCCCTCCATGCCACTGTAAAGCGCCATAAAATAGCCTTTGTGGCCCGCAATTTGAATGTCTTTGACGGCATTTTTGAGGCCCGCTTGATCGGTGGGCACCATTTCAAGCTGCTTGCGCCAGCGGTTGGTATTGTTGAGCAGACCGCCGCCATCACCGGCCAAACTGACAATTGAAACATCGCCCAGCAACGCAGATTGGCCTTCGCCCTGTTTGACCTCAAACGAGGCCACACGGATATTGCCAGCGGGTTTCTCTTTCCAAGTGGCGGGCAGGGTATAGGTGAGTTTTGTGTTGGTGGCCTGGGGTTCCATTTTGGGCAGCCCCGGCGCGTTCATGTCTGAATTGGGGTCTGAATTGGGGTCTGAATTGGGAGCAGCCGGCGGCTGACCGGGCATGGCCTGTCCCTCAGGCAGCGCGGGCATTTGGGCCGAGGCACCTGCTTTGATTTTGACAGAAGCCAGAAATGTCTCAAAGGCTTTGGCCTGGGCCTTGACCAATTCACGGGGGCCTGCCAGTTTAAAGAACCAATTGGCACCTTCTTTTTCGACCAGCACCACGCGCATGGCTTTGTCGGGCTGGCCTTCGGGGGCATAGAGTTCGAGGGCAATGCCTTCACTGCCAGAAACCGTGAAAGCCCTGACACTTTTGGCGATCTCAGCAGGATCTTCCAAGGGCGGCAGGCCAACTTGGCCGCGCCAGCGGTTGAGATTGCCTTTGAGATCGCCGGCATTTCCGGGCAGGGTGACAAGCGAGAAATCACCACCGCCTTTGAGGCTGAATGAGAGTTTGCGCATGCCTCCTGCGGGCATTTTCTGCCAATCGGCGGGGGCAGTGTAACTCAGGCCTTCCTCTGCGGAGGCATCACTTGAAGCCGTGTTTGAGGCATTTGAAAGGGCCATGGCGGGGGCTGCTGAGACTTTGGCAACCCGGTATTGTTTGACTTCTTCGGGGGCACAGGCCACAAAAGTGAGCAATATGAGGCCGAGAGGAAGCCAGGAAGAGCGCTGTAAAGCGTTACTCAAGGAGCGCTTAGACTTAAACAAGATAATGTGCATATTTTCAATCTGTGGGCGTCTGGATTTCAATTCGGACAGAAAATCTGTCTGGAACCAGGCCCAGGGCGTACCACTACCTATGGTACCCAAGTGTATGACCTCAAGCCAAGTAGGTCAGGAAGAGAGGTTCTATTTCCGGTCGCATAAATCCGGATTTAAATTTGCCCCCAACCTCCGCCGCCGGGTGTCTCGACCCGAACCCGATCCCCTGGCTCCAATTGCAATTGCACCTTGCCCGGCAGGGGTGTCTCTTGGCCCCTCTGAATCAGGGTATTGCGTCCCAAACCACCGGGTTTACCGCCATTGAGGCCATAGGGCGCCCGTACCCGCCGCTCAGTCAAAAGGGTGACAGCGGCATGCGAGAGCACTTCCAGCTCACGCACCAGACCCTCGCCGCCGGGAAATTGCCCCGCTCCACCAGAATTGCTGCGCAAGCAATAGCGCCAAACGCGAAAGGGGAAAGCCAATTCCAGGGCCTCAATCGGGGTGTTGAGGGTATTGGTCATGTGGCTGTGCTGGCCCGAAACCCCCGCCCCCAAGGGCCCGCCACCGTGGCCCCCGCCCATGGTTTCATAATAGGCAAAGGGCTGATCCCCTGCGCTGCCGCCAATGATTAAATTATTCATTGAGCCACAGCTGGCAGCGGGAATCAGCTCTGGCAGAGCCTGGGCCAAGGCGCCCAACAGGACATCCACCAGACGCTGTGAGGTTTCAACATTGCCCCCCACCACCGCTGAGGGAAAGCGGGCATTCACCAAAGAGCCGAGCGGTGCAATGACCTCAATCGGTTCCAGACAGCCGCTGTTGGAGGGCACTTCATTGTCGAGCAGGCAACGAAAGACATAAAAGACAGCAGAGAGGGTGACCGCCAAGATTGTGTTCACACAGCCCCGGCTTTGGGGGGCCGTGTCGCTAAAATCCACTTTGGCGTGATCACCCTGAATCGTGAGCGTAACGGCAATGACGAGGGGGCCGGATCCCTGCCCATCGTCTTCGAGGGCATCGGCAAAAGCATAGACCCCATCTGGGATTTTGGCAATCACGGCCCGCATCATGCGGGCGGCATAGGCTTGCAGAGCTACACCCTGTTGGCTGACGATTTCGGGGCCCACACGTTGGCACAGCTCGATCAGGCGCTTGCTGCCAATTTGGTTGGCGGCGTGTTGGGCCAGCAGATCCCCTTCACGTTCAAGGGGGGTGCGCACATTGTTGAGAATCAAGGCCAATAAATCTGCATCGACCCGTCCCCCTTTGCGCCATTTGAGCGGCGGAATGCGCAGCCCCTCCTGAAAGATCTCATTCGAAAGTGGCATCGAGCCCGGCGTCATGCCCCCGACATCGGCATGGTGGGCCCGGTTGGCGACATAAAAACGCGGACTGCTTTCGCCGTCTAAAAAGACCCCTTCGACCATGGTGATATCTGGCAAGTGGGTGCCCCCGGCAAAGGGATCATTGAGCAAGACGCTGTCGCCGGGTTCAAATTTCAGGGCTTGGATCGCAGCCTGCACAGACAGTGGCATGGAGCCCAGATGCACGGGCAAATGTTCGGCCTGGGCCAATAACTGGCCTTGGGCATCAAAGAGGGCGCAGGAAAAATCTTTGCGCTCTTTGATATTCGAGCTGTACGCGCTGCGGCAGAGGGCCGCGCCCATTTCCTCGGCCATGGCGCGAAAACGGTGTTTAAAGATTTCGAGTTGGACGGGATCCACAGGGGCATTCATCGGTCTTGCTCCAAACAGAGATGGCCCAAGGCATGAAGACGTGCACACCAACCAGGAGCCACCAAGGTGGTGGCTGTGTCTTCCAGAATTAATGCGGGGCCTGAAATGTAAACGTCTGCGGGCAATTCAGCCCGCTCGTAAAAGGGGGTCTCTAGCAAACCTTGGGCAAAGCCCACTTTTTGAATAAACAGTGCTTTGAGAACTTGGTTCTGAGTCAGTGGCGGCAAGAGATCGGGCTGGGGCAATGCCCGGCTGACACGCAGGCGAAGGGTCACCAATTCAGGTGAAAGCTCTGGACGGGAAAAATGGTGTAATTCCAAATGCAAAGCGTGGAAGTCTGCCTCAGAG
This sequence comes from Candidatus Sericytochromatia bacterium, assembly GCA_044356335.1. Classification (GTDB taxonomy): domain Bacteria; phylum Cyanobacteriota; class Sericytochromatia; order UBA7694; family UBA7694. The sequence goes on along the minus strand of JBIKWL010000131.1, from coordinate 3,673 downwards.
GCAAGAGAGTAGGGCAGATTTAATTCATACGATTGCCCCGGATAGCGCAGGTCCAGACTGGCTTGGAGCTTTAAATCCTGCCAGGCGGCCTGAAAATCGACTTCCGCCTGTGACCGCAGCCGCTCAAAAGCCGCTTCCAGTGCCTCTTTTTGCTGCCAGTGTACTTCTCCCAAAACCGTGCGGGCATAGTCGCGGATTTCGGAGGCATAGAGCATGCCCAAGGCCGAAAAGACCCCCGCATGGGCGGGAATGGTAATTTTGGGGATGCCCAAGGACTCTGCCAGCTCACAGGCATGTAACCCCCCTGCTCCGCCAAAGCAAAAGAGATTAAATTCAGCCGGATTCTGGCCCTTTTCGACCGATACCACGCGCAGGGCCCGTTCCATACGTGCATTGGCAACCGACAAGGCCCCCAATGCCACCGCCTGGGCTGAGAGTCCGAGTTCTTGGCCGAGTTTTTCAAAGGCCGCCTGCAATGGAGCGGTTTGCAAGGCCACATGTCCACCGAGCTTGCGTGAGGCGGGAATCCGGCCCAAAAAGACCTGTGCATCGGTTACTGTGAGCATTTTGCCTTTGCCATAACAGAGCGGACCCGGATCCGCACCCGCGCTTTCTGGGCCGACCCGCAGCGCTCCACCGGCATCGACGGTGATTACCGAGCCTCCGCCTGCACCCACGGTATGAATGGCCAACATGGGCAATTTAATTGGAATACCGCTGATCACGGCTTCCGTTTGCAGGGGCAATTCACCATTCAGCAAGGCGACATCGGTAGACGTGCCGCCCATATCCAAGGTCAATAATTGTGTTTCACCCAGACGTTTGCCCGTTTCCCAAGCGCCAATCAGGCCTCCAGCCGGACCTGAGAGCACAGAGCTGACAGGTTTGTCGGCCACTTCATTCAGGCTCAAGCTGCCTCCATTGGACTGAATCAGGCGGCAGGGCAAGGCACCCAAACCCGCCACGAGTGAGGCCATATATTTTTGCATGATGGGCATGAGGCAGGCATTGGCTGTTGTGGTCGAGAAGCGCTCGTATTCCCGGTATTCAGGCAAAATTTCATGTGAAGCAGAAACCCGATAGCCCTGTTCGCGCAGGGCTGCTGCCAATAATTGTTCGTGTAAGGGATTGCGATAGCTAAAGAGCAGGCAGAGAGAGATGGCTTCAATTCCGGCGGGCAAGCCTGCGAGACAGGCTTGGATCTGTGCTTGAAGCAAGGGTCGAATGATTTCTCCCTGACTGCCGATGCGCTCATCGATTTCAAAGATCTCTTCAGCCAACACCAGCGGAGCCGGGAGTTGGCTGTGTAAGGCGTAGAGCATGGGCCGATTTTGGCGACCAATGTTGAGCAGGTCCTTGAAGCCGGCGGTAATGATCAGGGCCGTGCGCGCCAATTTGCGTTCTAACAGCGCATTGGTGGCCACGGTTGTGCCATGCACCAACGATTGAATCGGGTGCGGGCTTGCCGTTTGCAAGCTATGAAGCCCCGTTAAAACCGCTTGGGCTGGATTGGCAGGGCAAGAAACAACTTTGTGGACGCGCAATTGGCCTTGGTCAAAACTGACACAATCGGTAAACGTGCCACCCGTGTCGATGCCCGCAAACATTTAATTAAACAACCCGCCCAAAAGCTCAAAGAATCCGCCCACCAGCTCTCCCAGCCCTTCAGCCACAGCGCCTGCTCCCCCTGCGACAGCTCCTGCCCCTTCGGCGAGCCCACTGACCATCGATCCGGCCCCTTCCATCACAGCAGCAGCCCCTTCTATCACCGCGCCAGGGGAACTTAACAGCACCTCGCCAGCAGCGGGCAAGATCTCTGCCGTAGCGGGCAGGGCATCGGCCACTTGGAACCCTGCATGCAGCATATCGGGTCCATACCAAAGTGCCGTCTGGGCGACATCTGCAGCCACTTCCCAGGCCAGGATTTCACCCGTTGAATATTCATGGCTTTCGAGCGACACCCCCGGCTTGAGCACGGGTTTGACTTCGGGTAATTTTTCGCCCTGTTTCATTTGTTCAGAAACCAAGAGCAATTCGCCTGCATCCAGCCAATAGCCGCCACAGCCAGGGCAGACATCCAACTCAACTGGGTATTGCGTGCCCCACTGGAATGTTTTGAGCCCCGTGCCGACACAGCGAGGACAGGCCCTGTGGGCTCCGACAATGGGGTCTTTGACCTCCCAGCCTGTGCTGTTCATGAGTTGATCGACATCGGGAGACTTTTTCAGGACTTTTTCCAATTCGCCACGATCAAACCAAATGCCTTTACAGCCCTGTACACAGACATCCACCATCACTGGTGGAACCGATACCTCTTGCAAAACACCACTACAGCTGGGGCAATACATGTCTTAATCTCCACAGAAACAACTGGATTTGAAAACAAGAGCATAGTAACAGGTACACGCTTGAAATCCAATCACCTGAGCAGGCTCAGTCAATTCCCTGATCCAGATCAAAGCAGATGACAAGAAATCGCTTTAAAATGAATGGAGTGAATCACAAGAAAGTTGAGTTATGCCCAACAATCCAATCTTAGAAACCATTCGGGCCCGTCACTGCAAGCGGGCTTATTTGCAGACCCCTGTTCCCCGAGAACTCTTGAAAGACATCTTAACAGCAGCCGGAGAGGCCCCCTCCTCCAAAAACACCCAACCCTGGGGAGTGGCTGTGGTCAGCGGAAACGCTCTCACTCAATTGTCCGATTTGATCTGTGCCAAGTTTGACTTGGGTGAAAGTGAAGAACCTGATTATATCTACCACAGCGAACCGCTTTCTGCAGAATTCATGCAGCGCGCCCGTGAATGTGGTTATGGCCTGTTTGAGCTCAAAGGGATCGATCGCCACGACCGGCGCATGCGCTTGGCCCACAACCGTGAAAATTTCACCTTTTTTGGCGCTCCAGTTGCGTTGTTTTTTCATTTGCCCAGTGACGCTGAACGCGGCAATTTTCTCGATCTGGGCTTTTTTATGCAAAATCTGATGCTGGGTTTGGTTGGCAGTGGTTTGGCCTCTTGCCCGCAATTCAGCGTCACCAGTTACAGTCAAACGATTCGGGCTTTTTTGGGGCTTCAGGGCCGAATTTTGGTGAGTGGAATGACTGTGGGTTATCCCGACCCAGAGGCTTTGGTCAATAGCTATGTGCCGCCGAGATTGCCGCTGGAGGATTTTGTCACTTGGTTTGATTAATTTTTGAAATAAATTTTTTTGGGGCTATAATGGCAGAGTTGCCTAACCCCAAGCAACAAAAGAGAGGTTCGCGTTTATGACTATTGATCTACAAGCTCCCGATTATGTCCGCCATGCCCAGGCCTTGGCCTGGATTCAAGAGGTGGTCAATCTCTGTCAGCCCGACGCCATTCACTGGTGTGATGGTTCGCAAGAAGAATATGACAATTTGTGCCAAGAAATGGTTGAAAAAGGCACCTTTAAGCGATTGAATCCCGAAAAACGACCCAATAGCTTTTTGGCCCTTTCCGACCCCGGTGATGTGGCCCGTGTCGAAGACAAAACCTATATCTGCAGCCGCCGCAAACAGAATGCAGGCCCTACCAATAATTGGATGGACCCCAAAGAGATGAAAGGGATTCTCAATAAACTCTTTCAGGGCTGTATGAAAGGCCGCACCCTTTATGTGGTGCCCGTTAGTATGGGGCCCTGGGGTTCGAACATT
>JBIKWL010000021.1:0-49681 GCA_044356335.1 Candidatus Sericytochromatia bacterium | reverse complement strand
AACTTCAATTTCAGGCCTTGATTGACGAAGCCAAACTGGCTTTTCTCGATTTTTGCGATTTTAAAGCCTCAGAAGATTTAAGGGACCTGACCCGGTTGTGCCTGGAGGCCCTGCATTACCAGCGTGGCCGGGTGGAGCCTTATGCTCTGTTGGCTTTTGCGATGTTCTCTGCCCAGTCTCCAGGCTTGGGCCAGAAATACCTCAAAATCGCCCGCGAAATCAACCCCGAATTTCCGCTGGTCCAAAAAATTCAAAATCGATTGATGAAAGGTCATTAAACCATGTCAGATCTGCGTTGTTCCCCTTTGCCCAATCAACTGAATATTGTCAATGCGTTTCTGCAGAACAAAAACCAGGTCTGTGAAACGCCTGCCATGACGAAAGCGCCTGAAGCAGTCTGCGAGAGCCCAGCCCCCATGTCAGAAGCGCCACAGCGGGAGGCAGCAAGCCCGGCCAAAACACCTTCATCGGTTGCTCCGCCCTCCGAAGAGGCCACCCTGGCGGCCGTAGAGAACAATCCTTTGGATTTCAATTTTGTGGAGGGCTTTTCAAGTGAAGAAGCTGAATTCTTTGAGTATGCATCGGATTCCTCAGAAATGTCGTTTAATGCTGTTGATATGCAGAAAACCACTCAAGGTGTTCATACCCGCATGAGTTTAGGCGAGGTACAGTCCAAGGGCAATATCAATCCCTTTGCTGGAGCATTCGGGCTTGATACCTCCGCCAATACTTTGCACATCAGTCAAACCGATAAAAAAAGGGATGGTTCAAGTACTTCTATTGACTTAAAAGTACTCGAGGCCCATGCCGGTTTCGGGTCTGTCATCCATGAAGATGGCTCTAAAACAAGCAAAATAGCTTTGGGAGCCTCACTTGGATCTGTAGAAATAGGCTATGACAACGGTGATGGCCACAGCGCTAAGTTTGGACTGAGTGTGGGTGTCGGAGTGGGTTTGAGTGTGACCACCAAAGACAGTGATCAGGATGGCTTGGGTGAAGCCTGTATTGGAGCGGAAGCCGGACCTATTTCATTTGAACTCTGCGGGGAAAACACCCCGAAACAACAGGCTTGGGAAGATAAAATGAGTCAGACCGAAGATTTTGGAGACCGTTTGATGATGCTGGGAGAGCTGCCTGCCCTGATGTTCGACGGTGTTTTTTAATCGCTCCCTGCTGCTCATAGAGGAGACCTGCACGGTTTCCTCTTTTTTCATGGTAAAATGTCCCACTATGAACGATCAGATTAACACCCTTCAAACCCAAGCACTTGCTGAAATTTCAGCCGCCCCCGATATCGCCGCCCTGGACGCTTTGCGCGTCAATTACCTGGGCAAAAAAGGCCCGATCAAAGGTTTTTACCAAGAACTCGCACGCCTTGGCCCCGAAGAAAAAGCCACAGCCGGTCAGCTGATCAACGCGCTTAAACAGGCCCTGGAGGCGGGCCTGGAGCAGCGAATGACAGCGCTCAAAGCCAATCGCTTTACAGATATTGCCACCAGCGAATGGATCGATGTCACGGCCCCCGGTCATGTGCCGCCCACAGGCCATTTGCACCCGATTACCCAGATTCAATACGAGATCGAAAGCATTTTTCGCTCGATGGGCTTTCAGGTCTTTGATGGCCCCCAGGTCGAAGACGATTACCACAATTTTGAGGCCCTGAATATTCCGCCCGATCACCCGGCCCGCGATATGCAAGACACTTTCTGGCTGACCAATGGCCGCCTCTTGCGCACCCACACCTCTTCGGTTCAGATTCGCGCCATGCAGGCCCAAAAGCCGCCCCTGCGCGGCATTTCACCGGGCCGGGTCTTTCGCTACGAGGCCACCGACGCCTCCCACGAAAACACCTTTTACCAGGTCGAAGGCCTGATGGTCGACAAAAATATCTCAGTCGCTGAGCTGATCTACGTGATGAAGGTTCTGCTCAAAGAGATTTTCCAGCGCGAGGTCAAAGTGCGTCTGCGGCCCGGCTATTTTCCCTTTGTCGAACCGGGCTTTGAATTGGATATCAACTGCCTGATCTGCGGCGGCGATGGCTGCCCTGTCTGCAAATACGAGGGCTGGGTTGAGCTGCTGCCCTGTGGTGCGATTCACCCCAATGTGCTCAAATACTGCGATATTGACCCGACCGTTTATACCGGCTTTGCCTTTGGTCTGGGCCTCAATCGCCTGGTCATGATGCGCTATGGCATCAACGACATCCGCTATTTCCAGAGCGGAAATCTGCAGTTTTTGGAGCAATTTTAAGATGAAACTTTCAAACAATTGGCTGGCGGAATATGTGGATATTCCCGAGGCCCCGCGTCCTTTGGGCCTCAAATTGACCATGGCCACGGCTGAAATCGAAGGGCACGAAAGCCACGGCAGCGATACCGTTTTTGATATCGACAACAAGTCTCTGACCCACCGCCCAGATCTTTGGGGCCATTATGGTTTTGCCCGCGAAGTGGCCGCGATTTATACCCTGCCGCTTAAACCTTTGGCTTTGGCCGACCTGCCTGAGGCACCTGCTGGTATTGCCGTCGAAGTGCCGGTCAGTGCCGATCTCTGCCCCCGTTACACGGCCCTGGTGATTGAAAATATCCAGGTGGGGCCTTCGCCCGCTTGGCTGGTCGAAAAACTCGAAGCAGTGGGCGCACGTGCCATCAACAATATTGTCGATTTGACCAATTATGTGCTCTACGAAGTTGGGCAACCCATGCACGCCTTTGACAAGGCCAAACTCGCCGGCGGCAAAATTGTCGTGCGCCTGGCCCACGAAGGCGAAAGTCTGGCCACCCTCGACGGTGGGGAGCACACGCTCAGCAACGACATGCTGGTGATTGCCGATGGCGAAAAAGCCGTGGCTTTGGCTGGCGTGATGGGCGGGGCCAACAGTGAGGTTGATCAAAATACCACCTCCTTGGTGTTGGAATCCGCCAATTTTCATCCCACTTCGGTGCGGCGCACAGCGGCCAACTTGGCAATCCGCACCGAATCATCCATGCGTTTTGAAAAAGGCCTCGATCCTCTGCAGACCGAAACCGGCATTCGCCGTTTTGTTGAATTGCTCAAGCAGATCTGCCCCGACCTCAAAATCGTGGGGGGCTTGGCCGACAGTGATCGCTCTGGCAAAGAGACGCCGCTGATTTCCACCCGCTATAGCTGGATCAATGCCAAGCTGGGCACCGCTTTGCCCAATCAGCAAATTACAGGCATCCTCACCCGTTTGGGCTTTGATGTCGCAGCCCAAGGCGATGATTTGCAGGTCAAGGTCCCTTCTTGGCGCGCCACGGGTGATGTCTCGATCCCCGAAGATTTGGTTGAAGAAGTGGGCCGGGTCTTTGGTTACGACAATATTGAACCCGTGGCCCGGCTAACTCCTGTCGTCCCCGTCCGCCCCAGTGCTTTACACAGCTTGATTCAGACCTTGCGCCAGACTCTCTCCGGTGCCCTGCGCTTTACCGAGGTGCTGAATTATGCCTTTGTCGGAGAAAAGCTTCTGCAGCAGGTCGGCCTCTCTCCTGAAAACCACTTGGCCCTGGCCAACCCCCTGGCCTCGGACCAAAATCTCTTGCGTACCTCTTTGGTGCCCAATATGCTCAAAATTACCGCCGAAAACCTGCGCTTTAAGAAGTCATTTGCGATTTATGAGCTGGAACGTGTGTTTCAGACTGGGTTTCAGACTGGCACGATTTTTGAACACGAAAACTTTGCCCTCTGTGCCTTGCTGGCGGATGTCAGCTGGAAAAATGGGAAAGATGAATCACAGCAGGCTTTTTATGCCATCAAAGGCCAAGCTGAACATTTGCTCAGCCAGCTCAAATTGGCAGGCCAAGTCAAAATCTATCCGCCAGCAGCCGAAACGGCGCTGGATCCCTGGTGTCATCCGGGCCGCACGGCAGAAATCTGGGTCGGTGAGACCCGGATTGGCCGTCTGACGCAGGTGCATCCCCAGGTGCTCGAAAACCTGGAGATCAAAGCGGGAGTGGGTTTGCTTGAACTCGATTTGACTACCCTGCTGAGCTTGCCCTTGGCGGGTTATCTCTTTGCTGGCGTGCAAAAATACCCCACTGTGCCCTTCGATATCTCACTGATCTGCGTTGAACAGACACTGATTGCGGATGTCGAAAGCTGTATCCTGGCTTCCGCCCCTGAGCGGATTCAGTCCATCAGGCTCTTTGATGTTTACAGGGGTGAAAATCTCGGCAGCGGTCAAAAGAGTCTGGCCTTTACCATCACCTTTGCTTCCCCGGATCAGACCCTGGGCCCCGATGAGATCGAAAAACTCCAGCAAGGTGTGATTGCCGCGCTCGAAGCCCAAAACTACACCGTCCGCAAAGGCTGATTTTGGTTTTGAGGTATTTCGGTGCTTTACTTTCTATTGCTTCACGTACTAGAATAAGGCATCAAAAGCAATGAGCATCACATGAAAATTGGCCTTTTTGCCCCCGGTAATTACAGCGATCCGACGATCAAATACAGTGGTCCCAGCTTGGGCTTGGGCTATATTGCCTCCAGTTTAAAAGAGAAATTTTCCGAGATCGACGAGGTTTTTCTCGAATTGGATGCCGAGCGTTTAATCGAACGCAAACCTGATTTGGTGGGGATTTCGGCTTTTACCTATGCCTATGGCTTGGCAATCAAAGGATCGCGCCAAATCCGCGCCAAATTGGGCCCCGATGTGCCAATCATTCTCGGCGGGCCCCACGTCTCTTCGCTGCCAGAGAACCTCGACCGCTCCATGGATTTGGGCGTGATTGGCGAAGGTGAGGCGATCATGGAAGATCTGGTCAAGCACTATATGCACAACAATTGGCGCAGTTCGGCCTTTCGTGAAGTGCCAGGCCTGATTTTCTGGAATGAGCAGGGCGAGCTTGAACGCTCGCATTGTGGGCAGCGTGTGCCCGATCTCGATGCCCTGCCCCTGCCCGATCGCGACTTGATGTCGGCCTTTTGGCCCGAACAAAAAGAGACCATCACCTGGATGCCCTCCCTTTCGACCTCACGGGGCTGCCCCTTTACCTGTGGTTTTTGCATGTACAGCAAAACCGCCAATCTGGTCCGTTACCACTCTGTTGATCGGGTGATCCTCGACATTGAAGATATACTGAGGCGCTTTCCCAACCTGACCCATATCCGCATCACCGACGATTTGTTTGTCACCAAAAAAAGCCGTTTAAAAGAAATTGCCGATCAGATCCGGGCTGCCAAGTTGCACACCCGTGTGACCTTTGGCTGCATGGCCAAGTCCAGCTTTTTTGACGAAGAATATGCCCAGATTCTCAAAAGCATGAATATTGCCGTGATCTCCTTTGGTTACGAAGCAGGCTCGGATCCGGTTTTGCACTATCTCAAAGACAAAAAATCTTCAGTTGCAAAGAACCAGAAATCGCTGGATCTTTGTCGCCAAGTGGGGATTCATGTCGGCGGCTATTTTATTATCGGCGCGCCCCCAGAGACCCGCTCAGACCTGGCCAAAACCTATTGGTTTATCGAAGAGAACAAGCCGGTGATGCCGGTGGCGGGCATTTTTCCGCTGATTGCCACACCGGGCACCGCTGTTTGGGCTGAGAGCCGTGCCCGCGGTCTGATTGATCCTGATTATGAGCGCTGGGACAGCTTCAATTATAATTCGGTCGAAACCGGACAATACCTGCATCTCAATCAGCATTACAGCTTCGAAGAACTGGCTCATTTCCACCGCGAGACCTTTGCCGGCGTCAAGCGCCGCTCCTCGTTTCATCTGATGTTACAATCCCTCTTCCGCTGCATGTTGATGCATTATTACACCAATGAGGTCTATCCCACGATTCAAACCCTGGTGGCCAAAAATACCAAAATCCTCGAGATTCACCGGGGTGATATGGCTCTGCAGCACCTGCTCGAACAGAATTATGTCCTGGAATCGCTGTTCTGGAACCAATCTCTGCCAGATCAAACAGAGGCGCAAACGCTACTTTTGAGTCATACTTTGGAAAAGATCGGCTTTCAATCGCCGCTTTGGCGACAAATCAAAGCCCTCAACAAGCCCCTTTTGTTGGTTGTCGAAAATATGAGCACCTGGGCGCATCTCGTCTCTCTGCTCAAAGGCTGGGATGTTTCGGGCAATAGCCTGGAACAGACCCTGTCTTTTTTCCGCTATTCGCTCAAAACGCTTACCGAGGCCTTGGCCCAAGAGGGCTATGAGGTGATAAGTGTTCACAAACACCGATTGCCTCCGGCCGAGTCGGACTTTGTGCGTAGTTTGACCCAGCCCTTTGATCAGGCCCAATTCCCACCCGAGGCAGACTTTTTTAGTTATCCCATGTTGATGCATATCTTTAAAGGCTTTGCCAATCCTGAATTGCTGACGTATTTCCAAAATCAGGTGGTCAATTCGGCCTTTGAGGAAGAAGCAGATATCTTCAGTTATACGGTCATGGCTGTGCCTTTAAAAGGGCAATTTTGAGGGCTTGGCCTTGAGCTTGGCAACCGCTTGAATCACTGAATTTATAGCTGCCTCAATCTCTGCGGCTGTGGTAAAACGGCCCAAGGAAAAGCGCAGTGCGTTGTTGCTCAGATCCGATTCCAGCCCCAAAGCCTCTAAGACATAAGATGCTTTGCCCGAGGCCGATGAACAGGCCGAGCCGGCACTGACCGCCAAATCTGTCAGGGCGATAATCAGACGGCCTTTGCTCAGTCCTGGAAAACAAAGATGCAAAATTGCAGGGGAACTGCTTTCCAGCGGTGTGCTTAAATAGACCTCGGGCAGGGCGTTTAAAATGCCTTGGTAAAGCTGATTGCGCAAGGTTTGCAGGCGCAGGTGCTCAGCTGCGAGTTCGGCAAGGGCCAGTTCGGCTGCTTTGCCAAAGCCGACAATGCCAGGGATATTCAACGTGCCCGCCCGCAGTCCGCCTTCTTGGCCGCCCCCTTCGATGCAGGCTTTGAGCGGGATCAGGGGGTCGCGATGGCGCAAATAGAGGCAGCCAATGCCTTTGGGGCCATACATTTTGTGCGCGCTGAGCGAAAGCAGATCGATCTGCTGGGCTTCGACATCGATCGGCAATTTTCCCCCGCCTTGAACGGCATCGCAATGAAAGAGCACATCATGGGCCCGACAGAGGGCGCCGATTTCGGCAATCGGTTGAAGATTGCCAATTTCGTTATTGACCATCATGACCGAGACCAAGGCCGTGCGCGGTGAGATTTTTTCAGCCAGCAGGCCGGGATCGACAAAACCTTGGCGATTGACGGGCAAGACTTCGACCTCAAAGCCTTGGGCCTCAAGGGCATGGGCAGAGCAAAGCACGGCTTTGTGTTCGGTGGCCACGGTCAAGACCTGGTTCTTTTCGGGCAATAAGGTGTGTAGGCCTTTAAATGCGAGATTATTGCTCTCAGTGGCGCCACTGGTAAAGACAATTTCATGGGGTTTGGCGTTTAAGAGTTTGGCCAGTTCTTGGCGGGCTTTTTGTACGGCCTGCAAGGCTTCGCGGCCATAACTGTGAGAGATATTGGCAGGATTGCCAAAACGCTCGCAAAACCAAGGTAACATGGTCTCTAAAACACGGGGGTCAACGGGCGTGGTTGCGCTGTAATCCAGGTAAACAGGTTGTTTCATGATGTTTTTGGCTGTCTCTTGTGCTTGAGAATGCTGAAAACTAACATGGCCTGACCGGCAGTGTCAATTGTGACATATAACCTATTGTATATATTATTCTGTTTTGAGAATCTATATTCTAATTTATTGACATTTTTCAGTCAGACGGAATATAATGAATTACAAGTTAATTATGGTTAAAGATTAGGTTAAGAAAGGAGTCGCGTTGAAAATGATTCAAAAGACTTCCTTTGTATTTCGAAGTTTGATGCTTGCTGTTGCCGCTTTGGCACTGACCGCTTGTGGGCAGACCCCCATTCAGGCCAATTATCCGCTCTCGCTCAAATTGCCCACCCAGCCTGTGCGTTTTGTGCAGCCCGCGACCGGTGCTGTCACCCTGCTTTTAAAATTTAAGCCGAATACCACCCGCAATGATCGCTCACTGTTACTCTCTCAGTACAATCTCAATCTGAAAGAAATTCTGACGGGTCTGGATCTCTATCTGGTGGTTGTTCCCGCCCAGGCACCGCTTTCACTTTTGCAAAACCTCAAAGCAGATGCCCGTTTGAGTTATGTTGAATCGAACAGCGTGCCCGCTGCTCAGTCTGGTTTTCTGACAACTCAGCCAGCCACTCGTTTTCAGGCCCTCTTGGGCAAACAGGTGGAGCTTGAAGGTATCTACAGCGATGAACAGTCTGGTGCCAGCCTCTTGTTGGCAGAAGGCGAATCGCTGCCCTTGGTCAGTCAACAGGGACAGGCCTTAAATGCCCTGCCCAGCTTGGAAGACCGCACCCGTGTACGCCTGATTGGAATTGTGCGTCCTGCCCTTGGCGCCGCTCCATCAGTTGCTTTAATGCCTGTGAAATACCAGCGCATTTAATTTAAAAAGTGCGCCTAAACAGCGCACTGAGAAACAGTGTGAACTAAATTTGGCAGCATCCGTTGCCAAACATCTGGATAACCTCGGCCTGTCCTTCTGGACAGGCTTTTTTTTGTGACTGGCTTAGGTATATACTGGAGCGGAGGAAGAAAACGTGTTAAAAAATCGTCTCAGTGCTTTGTTGAAAGCCCTCAGCAATGGCTGTCCCCGCTGTGGTCATCGCCCGATTGCCCGCCTGACAGGTTTTTCAACCACCTGCCCCAATTGCCAATTGGTGCTCGATCGCGGAAATGGATTTTTACTCAGCGCAATTCCGATCTCGTATGCCATTTTTGTCTTGTTTTGGTTGATTCCGCTCATGGTGGCCTGGATTCTGAAACAGGTAAGTTATCCCGTGGCGTTTGGTCTGGTGGCCTTCGGTGCCATTTTTTGGCCGCTGGTGCTGTATAATTATTGCAAAATGATGTCTTTGAGCCTCTATTATTTTTTTATGGCCCATGAATTGGATCCGACCGAGTCGGCTGACCGTTAGTCCTTAAAAAATAACTCAAAAAAATAGAAATACCCTAAAAATTTTCTGTCGAATAAGCATTAATCTGCCCTGAGAAGGGCATAACTAGATAAATAGAATGAGTGTTCAACCAACAATGGTTGATCTTACGATAGGCAGGTTCCATGCTGAAACCGCTCCCGCTCCTCTCTCCATCGGGTCTGGCAATGATTCAACAGCAGTCCATTAGCCGTCTGCTGGAACATCCCTCCCCCCTTGCTCAGGGGCTTTCTCCGGTCCCTGCCAGTGGGCGAGACCAATTTCAACTCATGCACCCCAGTCTCTTACAAAGGCATACAGCCACGCCTGTGGCTGCACCCCCAGTGACGTTTTCGAGCCCGTCCCAGCAATTGACGCAATTGGGTCAAAAATACGGTGTTCCCTTTCAGGGCGGCTCTTTGGAGCGCTACCAAAGTGATGTGATTAAAGCGATAATCAAGGTCAAAGCCCGTGAAAAAGGCATTCCCGAACAGGTGGCTTTGGGTATGGCTGGAAACGAAAGTGGTTGGAAAATGTGGAGTGACGTCTCCAAAGGCACGCTGGTTCAGGGCCGCAATGTGCGCGAGGGCATTCTCAAATCCACCGATTGGGGTGTGATGCAAATCAACGACAAGGCCCATGGCACCAGTGCGGTTTTTCCCAGGGTCAAATACGACCTCGAATTTAATATCGACTACGGCCTGACTTTTTTGGCCCGCCAACGAGAAAAAATCAAAGGCGATCTGGGCCTCGGCCTGGGAGATTGGGATCGCACTGTGGCCTCGTATAACCTCGGTCACGATCCCAAGACTGAGAAAAGTCTGGCAATTGCCCAGCGCTACGTCACCCATGTCAGCAACCGCTCACAAATGGCTTAAAATTTAACCTGGAGTGTTCTCAAACTTTGCAAAAGAAAATCCCCGGATCAAACCGGGGATTTGTCTTAAATTCAAAATTTCTTGAGGGTCTGTTTAGGGCATGCCGCGCAGAACCTTGGCGGCTTGATTCAACGCTTCGCGCATTTTTTGCAATTGCTCTTCGCCAAAAGCGCTCAATTGCTCTTCCAGGCGTTTTTTCTGAAACATCGCCAGCAATTCTTCAATAGAACCTTTTAACATTTCTTGTGGGTCTTTGACAGCTGGATTGTCGGTTTCTTTGGGTGATTCAGGAGATGTGGGGGCCGTTCCGCCTGTGGGCCCATCGCTTCCACCGGTTTCATCCGTGGATTCAGATTCGGAGGGTTCAGCAGATGCAATTTCAGTCTCGGTTTCTGCTGCATCGGCTTCGGTCAGGGCTTCAGCGACGGCAGGCTCGCTGCTTGCGGGTTCTGGGGTGGATTCTGGGGCTGTTGGTTCTGCTGGCGCTTCCGGTGTACTGGGCGCACTGGGTGCTTCGGATGTGGTTGCCGCGGGCTCAGCCGTTGGCTCATCAGCTGGTGCAGGCGTCGATTCGCTGCTGCTGGGTGCTGTGGCTGGCGTGTCTTGGCCTTTTTCCAATTTTTCGGCCAATTTATCGACCACGGCTTTAAACTGATTGACGATCCGGGCCAGTGGGGAATCGGGAGGGGGAGATATTTCGGCCATGGCCTCTTTAAATCTTTGCACGATGGCGGCCAGTTCGGGGTCTCTTTGGGCCGGGGCCAATTCTGTTTGGGCCGCCAGGGCATCCGCTTGCCCTATTTTTTTGAAGATGTCTGCCGTGATCGGGTTAAATCCAGCACCTTGGCCTACGCCGGGTGTGCCTTCAAAACTGCTGGGTGTGGCGATTTGTGCAGGTGACTCACTGCTTGCTGCAGCAGGGGTGACGGGGGTGCTTGCGCCTGGTGTTACAGGGGGTGTGCTGATGGCTGGAGCCGTATTTGTATAACCCGAACGGCGGATGGTTGGGTCGGAAGGGGGAATGACTGTCATAAGAAGAACGGCCTTTCAAAGCAAAGGGTGTTTGAATAACTAATACTCAATATACCCTTCTTTGCCAAAAAATTCACAAGCGAAAAAACTTAACCAGAAAAAAGATTTGGCCGATAGAATGAATGTGAGACCTTATTTTCAGATTGGGCATGGCCCACAGGAGCAGATCGATGGCACTTAAGATCGGAAAAATCAAACACAAACCCGGGATCCGTCTCTCGGGGCCTCTTTATCAAGCAGGCCCCTTTGCCCGCTATAACCGCGCCTTAGCCGAAATCATCAGTCAAAAATCCGATTACGATCTGGGCTTGGCTCCCGAAGACAGTGTTCTGCGCCGTGAAGGTTTTCTCAGCCCTCTGCTCGAAAGTCGTTTGCAAAGAGTGCCTGCCAGTTTGCAATTTGAGTTGATGCATCAAGGTTTGCCCTCTGATATGCCCCTCTCTCAGGGCAAATGGATTCATGCTATGCCTTGGGAATATGGATCGATGCCCCAGGAGTGGCAAGACCTTTTGAGTTTTACCAGTGACGAAATTTGGGTGCATACCCCCGAAAACCGCAGTATCTATTTGCGTGAGGGTCTCTCTCCTGAGCGGGTTGCTGTGATTCCCGCTGGGGTAGACAGCTCTCGTTTTCATACAAAAGCGGAGCCTCTGCGTCTGCCCGGACGGCGGGGATTTTGTTTTCTCTTTTCGGGTGAGGCACTCTGGTATTCAGGCATTGATCTTTTGCTCAAAGCGTATGCTGACGAATTTTTGCCTGATGAAAATGTTACCTTGGTGATTCGGAATACCCGGATTTCAGATTCACAGGATCATCACTTTTGTTTGGAGCAAATTCGGGCCTGTCAGGCCAATCCCGACAATCCCCCGATTATATACCTCGATCGCGTATTGAGTCCGGCAGAAGAGGCCGGCTTGTATACTGCCTGTCAGGCCTTTGTCAGTCCTTTTCGGGCTGAAGCTTTTGGTCAGAACATCTTTGAAGCCATGGCCTGTGGGTTGCCGGTGGTTTTGAGCGGCAGTGAAGAACGGCTGGGGATCGAACCTGAAAATCTCAATATTTGGCTCAAAAGTCGCAGGGTCAAAGGTGCGGATAAACAAATGGGGGGTATTCCCACCCTCAGCTTCCCCACTTGGTTTGAAAACAATGGCGCTGAATTGCGCTACCAGATGCGCCAACTTTTTGAAAAACAGGCAGATTACCAGGCCATGGGCCAAGCGGCGAGTGAATATATTCACAGCCATTTCAGTTGGGAAAATGTCTATGCCAAAATCCAAGACAGACTGCAAGCCCTGTTGCCCAAACCGATTTTTCGGATGGAACAAGCCCGTCTGCAAGAAAAAACCCTGAATGGTTTAGAGGCTTTACACGCTGGGCAGGTTGAAAAAGCCCAAGCCTTGTTCGAAGAGGTGCTCCAAGAAGACCCCGACAATCCGGTTTTGCATTTGGATTTGGGCAGCCTTAAATTGCAGGAAAAAGACTTTGAGGGGGCCTTGGCCCATTTTCAAAAGGCCCTGCCCAAAGCCCCTGGGAATGCCAATCTCTATTCTGTGGCAGGCATCGCCCTTTACCATTTGCAGGCCACCCGATTGGCCGAAGGCTGTTTTTTGCAAGCTTTGCGCCTGGCTCCAGAGCATGTGGGTGCCCGTGAAAGTCTTTTGCAGGTGCGGGCCGCTTTGGCTGAAGAACCGGCAGTTACTCAAACGGCTTGGCCTGAATGGGAGGCCCTGCTCGCAGGTGCGCCCCAACCCCCTGTGGTGAATCGGATTTCGCTCTGTATGATCGTCAAAAATGAGGAGCGTTTTTTGCGCACCTGTCTCGAAAGTGTGCGCGAAGTGGTGGATGAAATGATTGTGGTGGATACGGGCTCCACGGATCGCACGGTCGAAATCGCCGAAGAGATGGGGGCTTTGGTCTCCCATTTTGAATGGACAGGCAGTTTCTCTGAGGCCCGCAACCAGGCATTGGCCAAGGCCACAGGTGATTGGGTCTTGATTCTCGATGCTGATGAGGTGCTCTCTCCTGATACAGTGGGCAATATCCGGGAGCTGGTGGGCATTCAACAGCCTCATTTGACGGGCTACCAGTTTAAAATACGCAATTTTAACAAGGTCGGCAATGAGGTCGATACGGTTGAACATTATATGCTGCGTCTCTTTCCCCGTCATCCTGACCTGCATTACACGGGGTATATTCACGAGCAAGTCGAACCCCGGCGTGAGGGACTGATCTTTGAGCGCATGGCGGCACCAGATGTCTTGGTCTTGCATTATGGTTACACCGGTGAGTTGATGGCCGAAAGAGACAAATACCTGCGCAATCTGGAATTGATTCAAGCCTCTTTGCTGAAAGAACCCCAAAATCCGTTTCACTCGTTTAATTTGGGACTGACTCACCGTGTCAATAACGAAAACGAAGAAGCCCTCGCAGCTTTTTTGGCTGCCGTTGAAAAAAGTCTTAAGTTGGAAGCTTTGCCCACCTATATGGCCGCCTGCTGGTGTTATATCGCCTCGATTTATCTCGAAATGCATCAGCCTGATCAGGCACTTAAAACCTGTCAGGATGCGCCTGAATTGTGCCAAAAAAACCCGGATTATTGGGTCAATCTGGGCAGTTCCTGGAGTCAATTGGGGGAATTTGAAAAATCGGTAGCGGCCTTTCAGTCGGCAATGGCTCTGCGCTTGGAGGCCTTTACCTCTCTGGTTTCCGATCGGGCAGCTACGACCTGGAAGCCTTTTGCAGGGATTGGCAATGCCTATTTGATGCAACAAGACCTGGAAAAAGCAGACCATTACTTTCGCAGGGCTCTGCGCGAGAATCCGCAAAATACGGATATCCGTCTGGGTTTGGCGCGTTTGGCATTGTTGCGGCAAAAGCCTGCTGAGGCCCGCAAATACCTCCAAACAGAAGCTCTGGATGCCTATACCGAGGCCACATTTGAATTGGAACTGGGGCGTTGCGATCTGCTCGAAGGCAAAGAAAGTGATGCGGAAACGCGTTGGCTGACATTGGCAAACAATGCCGTGTTGGCCGAAGAGAACAATCTGCCACTTTTACAGGCCGTCAAAATTGAATTGGGCAATCTCTATTTGCGTCAAAACCAATTGGAAAAAGCCGGTCAATGGTTGGCGAGCATGGAACACTCACGGGATTTGGTCAATCAGATTGCCCGTTACCATTTTCGGGCAGGTTCACTCGACAAGGTGCGAGAACTCTATTCGGGCCTGATTGAACGCAGCAGCATTGAGCAGGCTTCTGACTTTCGCCACCGCGGCATTGCCTGGCTAGAAGAGGGGCAATTGGACGAAGCCCGCAGCGATTTTGAAAAGGCCCTGAGTTTGGCCGCAGATGATGTTGATTCGCTGCATAATTTGGGGGTGATAGCCCTTCACGAAGACAATCTTACACTTGCCCGCAGTTGTTTCGAAAAGGTACGGGGCCTCGACCCTGCGTTTTATCTCAGCAGCCTCGATTTGGCCAAGCTGGAATTGGCAGAAGAAAACCCTGGACGTGCCCATGCGCTTCTGCAAGAAGTGCTTAAGATTGTGCCCAAACAAGTGGATGCGCTGATGTTATTGGGCTGGTTAGAAAGTACGGAGGGCAATACTGGCCAGGCGTCTGTCCATTATATGGATATTTTGGAGCAAGACCCCACCCATACCGAAGCCATGACTCAATTGGGCTATTTGCTGCTGGAAGCTGGCGAAAGTGGCCAAGCTTTGCAACTCTTTGACCGGGCGCAGAACCTTCAGGCGCCCAATTTGAGTATCTACAATGGGATTGGCCTGGCCTTTTTACAACAGGAGCGTTATGAAGACGCGCGCAATGCCTTTTTATTGGCGTATCAACTGGAGCCAGACAATCCTGAAATCCAAAAAGCGTTGACGTTGGCTGACCAATTGGTCACCCAGCTTTTGCCCTCTTAAAGCAGTAAGTCCGCGTTTAGCCAATCCGACTGCGCAGACTGGCTTGGTGTTTGAGCGCCCAATCGAGTTCCGTTTGCCCACACAGTTTCAAACGCAACAGGGCCTCACCCAAAGGCACATCTTCGGAGACATGGTAACTCAGGGCGGCGATCAATTGCTCTTTGGATATAATCCCCTCCTGAATCAGCAAATTGCCCAAGCGGCTGTTTTGGCGCACCCGGTTGCGCTTGCGGTAAAAACTCTCGGCCAGTTCGCGGGCACTTTTGCCATTGACCAGTGTTTTTTCATCCATCAGTCCCACTTCGTCCAGAGCAAAGCTGAGCAATTCGGGAACCGTGGCCCCAAATCCAGCGAACGAATCACAAAAGAGATTTTGAATATACGAATTTTCTCCGTCCATACTCAGCTCCTGCTCTATTTTTTTGTGGTTATCATTGAATCTCAAAGGTTTTTTTAGCAGTCTGAACATTGCCCAGGCGGTCAACGATCCGCACTACAACAAAATGTTGGCCTTTGCCTGGTTTGGCCAAGCTGAATTCAAATTGCTCTTCCAGTCCGTCGACAATCCCATCTTTGGATTGAAACAAGGCCGTCTTTTGGCCGTTGAGTGAATACTCCGCATAAGCCAAGGGAGAGGTGCTGTCTTTGGCTGAGAAACGCAGACGAATGTGTTTCTCCTCAATACTGGCTTCCAGATTGGAGATGCTGGGAGCGGTATTGTCAACGGTGATCAATTGGCTGTCTTTGAAGACCTTGAAGCTTGGCCCCGAATTGGAGACTTGATCGTGGGCAAAGACCCGAAAATGGTAGGACCCATCCATCAGTGTGGCGGTGTCAAAGGAGAAGACATTTTCCTGCAGATCCTGGGCCAGCATTTTCCAGCCTTTTTGACCGTAGGGCTGGTACCAGACCTCATAGCGCAACTCGTCCCCATTGGGGTCGTCGACATCCCAGGCCAAGCTCAACATGCCCGGACGGTACTCTTGCAGCAGACGCATGGGGCCTGTGGCCTTCTGGGCCATTAACTCTTGGTAGATCTCTTCGGTGCCACGGGGGCGGCGCAATTTATCCAAAACATCTGGATTCAATTCAATCGTGCGTGGCCCATCGACTTTGGCCAAGGTATGTGGTTTAAAATAAATTCCGCGCTGCAAGAAATAGACGTCTTTGAGGTAAGGGGGCAGGTTCTCACGCAGATAGCTGATGTCAAAACTGTGCAAATAGGGCGTTTGCTTGCGGTTGCGGCTGCTCAATTCAAAGCGGAACTGCAGGTATTTGCCCTCAGGTGATTTGATTTGATTGCCCTGGGGACGGCTATAGGGGCCGCTCCATTCGCTCCAGGTATTGTCGGGGTCAGCAGTATTACCGCTGCGCGACCAGGCCTTGATTTCGGTCTCAGGGGGCAATACGGCATCAAAGTGCAAGCTGCCCCATTGCGAGGTTAAATTGCTGCTGAAGATCTGGGTCTCATAAATCCCTTTGCTGAGATAATTTCCCTGGTAACTTTCAATTTGAGCTGGGCTCGATCCCACCAACAAGATATCCTCGCCGGGTCCCTGCAATAATTTGACCAATTGCCGCGATTGGGAGCGGGCGGGCAGACTCAAAATGCGTTTTTCGGGCGAAAGCGGATCGCTGAAGCGGTAAATCCGGCCACGTGGACCGGTGCCGATCAACAGACTGCCAGATTTGTCCATTTCGAGCGAAAAGGCGGTCTCGCTGCTCATGCGAAAGATCATATCGCTGCGGCCCTGTTTGTCGATAAAAAAGATGGCGCTTTTGGGGCCATTTTTTTCGGGGGTGGCACTGGTGGCCGCCACGAAGACATTGCCTTTGCCGTCCCCTGTTAAAGCCGTGATTTCGCTAAAGGGGGTGTGTAAAAGCGCCTGGGTTTTGCCATTCTTATGGCGGTAGACAATGCCTTTGCTGCCACTGCCGAGCAACAGGCCCCAATGGCTGTCTTGGTGCAAAACCTTGAGATTTGCTTCACTGGATTGGTAGAGCCTTGTCATTTTTTGGTCGCTGCCGAGGCGGTAGAGTGATCCGGAGTCACCCGTTAAAATATACACTTCGCCTTGGGGGCCGTTCTGCATTTCCCAGATATAACGCTCGTCCATGGAGTGAATTAAATCGGATTTTTGGCCATCGATGCGGTAAATTTGACCAAAGGGCGACAGCGCGGCCAAAACCGTTCCGCCTTTTTCGGGCAGTACCGCAGAGATCACACCCTGGCTGCGTTGAAGCAGGTTTTTAACTTGGTAACCGCTTCCCTGTTTGAGATCGACTTGGTAGACGGCAGCCGGATTGGCAGTGCCCACGAGCAATTGATTGCCATTGCTCTCGGCATCAAGGATCACGCCACGCGGCAGATTGACCACCGGACGGATATCAAAACCCAGCGAAAGAGAACCATCGGCTTCAATCGCCGTGGAGAGGATGTCTCCGTCTAAAAAGTCGCCCACCCCTTCTAAGTACCAATTTTTGGGAAATTCAGCCTGTGCAGGAAGTGAAAATGCGAGGAGCATTGCGGCAATCAGGGGGAGCTTTTTCATGGGCGAGAGATACATCCTTCCTCAAAATCAATCGTGTTAAGTGAGCGGTTTAATTAATGGCTTTGGCATGGGAAGTGACCCACAATTGCAGAGAGGCCTGGCCTTTGAGATCGGCATCCGTGGCTATTCTTTGCTCAGAACCGGGAGAGCGAATCGGAATCGTCAGACTTTCGGTTTCGGCTGTAAACAAAAGCTCTTGTACCGAGGCCGGCAATTTGGCCATCAGGGTGCTGTTTTGGGCCATGCCTCCCTCGTTGGTAATCAACATCAAATGCAAATCAGTGTTGCTGCGCTGGCTAAAGAGATGGCTTAAAAGATCGTTATAACCTGTAAAGCCTGTCCGCACAGAGGCCTCTAAGCCGTCAATTGAACGGGCATCCCCGGCCAGCAGGGTGAGCGGACCATAAGGGGTATTGGCGGGAATTTGCATTTTGAAATTGCGGATCTCCCGCTCTTGCCGCCAATTGGATAGCTCGACATGTAAGGTGACCGAGTCACCGGGTCTGATCTCGTCACTGTCGGTCCAAATGCGGCGAATTTGGGCCTGACGCTGCTGAGGTTTGAGGCTGACCTTTAAATTGAGGCCGCGAATGTCGGGCTTCTGAAAGGGATTGCCCCAGAGCGCAAAGAGGGAATTGGCCAAATCTTGTACGGCCACAATTACCACGTCTTGGCCTTGCTCGATGGTGTAAGCATTGCGAAATTTCAGGTTTTGGCCATCGACATTGAGACTGCCTTCGAGCAGCAGGGTGCCCCCGAGATTATAATTGAGCCGCGAAGTCAAAACATTGTGAATGCTCATGGCCATGAGCATGGGCGTTAAGCTCGGGCTCTGAAAAACTTCCAATTTAAGCTGAGCGGGATCGACGCTGGCGCTGTCTTGCACCTGGATCTGCATCGGGATCATCGGGGTCTTTTTGCCAATTTCGCCATAAATTGCGGTCAGGCGATCTTGGACAATGGTGCCGACTTCGCGCCCCGATTGCGACATTTTATACGAACCCGCTTCGCTGGAAAGAATGTGGTGAATATACGCTGTGGCCATCGGGATTTGCACATAGCCTTCGTTAAAAAACGGGTGACCAAAGGCCAAAACCCGGTTTTTGTCGATATAAGAAACAGTGCCGGTGCCATCGATCGAGAGATCCCCGCGCACCATTTGTCCGGCGACGGCCCCACCCATTTCGAGTTTGTCGGGCATATCTGGATTGGCAATTGAACCCGAACTGGGTGTGCTGATGCCACCCATTACGGTCTGAAAACCCAGTTTTTCTAAATCCGCTTGGTAATGGGCCAGTACCTCGCTGCGAAAGCCGCCAAAGGAGAGCGGTGTGGCAATGCGCTGAAAGCCAGCAGAAGCCACAGGCATTGTCTTTTGGAGCTGGCTAAGGCTTTGCTGATAGGTCTGAGGGGTATAGGTATTGCTTGCTGTTTTGGCGGGTTCAGGTGGCAATTTAAAAATATCCAACATGTTCTGAATCGGGGTAATGCCTGCAATCGGCTCTTTGGTAAAAGTGCCAAAACGGTAGGCCAGGGCGCCAATCAATTTGCCGTTGATATAACAGGGGCTGCCACTCATGCCGGCCACAACCCCAGTAAATTCGGCTTTGTCACCCGTCAAGCGGGTCAGAATCACGTCTTGCCCTGGGCCCAACATGCCTTGCATTAAGCTCAGTACTTTAAATCCAAAGGGTTCCACAGTTTTGCCCTGAAAGACGGTACGACAGGTTCCCTCCATGCCGCGCTGAATCTCATGGACGGGCATCAGCACCTCTTCAGCCCAAGCGGGTGAAGCAGAGCAGATTAAAGCGGTTGCAGCGAGAATATGAAAGCGTTTGGGCATGATTCCATCCTGGGCACCTGAATTGAAATCAGTTTAACACAGGAAAAACCCCCCAGGGTGAGCATTTCCAGCGGGTAAGCAAAAAAGCGTTCAGAGACCAGGATGACGTTCTGCCCGCAATTTTTGCAAATATTTGCCACGCTCTTCGGTATCCATCAAGGTCTCGTAAGCTTGATTGAGCAGCCGGGCAATGGTGGCAAAGCGATCGGGGTGGTAGAACTTCATTTTGTTCCGGTAGGCGTCTTTGATCTGATCGGGTTTGCTGTCGAGGCCAATTCCAAGCAGGGCAAAATAGTCCATTTGGGCCAGCAAGCTGGGGTCAAAATAGCGAACCTGTTGCATTGATAATTTGAGTTCTGCCAATTCTTTTTGGCTTTCTGCCAATTGTTCGCTGAGAAACATATTCTGGGTCTGTAGAGACATCACCATTTGATCTTTTTGGATCAACTGTAACTTGAGCTTTTTCAGCTCTTCTTGTTCCTGTGAGCGCGTGGCACTGGCTGCTGGGCGAATCAGATCGTAATCGGCATCGGATGTTTGATTGGTTTGAAGCATATGCAAGGGCTGTTCTTTGGCCCGCGAGGGTTCTGCCACAGAGCGCCAATGCAAGCAGGCATCGCGTTGTACATGCATGCGCGAGACCGCTGAACTGGTGCTGTAGCGATCGGGCTTGCGGTTGAGGTTTTCGTGTTCTTTGATCTGACAGATCACGAAGTTCTCGTCTTCGTCACCATAACGGGTGTAAGCGGTTGCACCATAAGCGCAATTGCCACAAAGTCTCTCCATCTTTGCCTGCCTGCGGTTTCTCTGGGATCTTGACTTAAGTCTCTATATTCTATCAAAGGCTGCGGCTTTTGCCCTAGTCAACAGCCCATCAAGGGCGATTGGGCCCAGATGAGGCCTGATCTGATGTCCACAAATTGGGGTATACTGGGCATATCCCTTGAGAGGCCCGAAAGCATTGAATTTAAATGCCTTGAATTTGGCGCGAAGCTTCTATTTAATTCTGTTCTGCGCTTGGCTGGTTTTGTCCACCGGATGTGTGGGCCGACCAGGTCAATTGGGCTGGATTATGCACAGTCGTTATTGGGACCCCAAGATCACGCTGGTGGATATCAACCAAGATGGCACCCAAGATATTGTGCTTTCGGGCTACCAAAAAAAAGAACGCAAAGACGAGCGGGATAAAGTGATCACCGACAGTGTGGTGGCCCTTGATGGCCGCAACCACAAAATGCTGTGGGGCTATCAGGCCCAAGGTCACGTACAGGGCTATCCCACGGTCTATCAAGACACGGTCTATTTTGGCTCAACCGACCACAATCTCTATGCTCTGGACCTCAAAACCGGGCGGCTCAAATGGCAGTTTTTGACCCAGGGGGCTATTTTGGGAACGGTGGCAGCCGGGTACGGCAAGGTCTTTTTTGGCAGCCGCGATCGCAGCCTCTATGCCCTTGATGCCAAAACGGGGATTCAGGAATGGCGTTATTTTATTACCCACCCGATCGACAGCACCCCCGCTGTGGGCTATGGCAAGGTCTTCTTTGGCGGCTGGGATCAGCAGGTCCATGCGCTCGATAGCAATACGGGCACCTTGGTCTGGCAGTTCCGTTCAGGCGGCTATTTCTCGCAGTCTTCTCCTGTTTTGCACAGTGGCACCTTGTATATTGGCAGTTGGGATCGCAGCCTCTATGCCCTCAAAACCGAAAATGGGCAATTGCGTTGGCGCTATGAAACGCGGGGATATATTGAAGAGTCTAGCCCTGTGGTCTACCAAGACCGGGTTTATATTGGCAGCAACGACAAACATTTTTACGCAATAGCCCGCAAAACGGGGCGCTTGCTCTGGAAATACCCCGTCAAAGATGCCATTTATTCCACCCCAGCGGTCTCTTCGCGCTCAGTCTATTTCGCCTCCCGCGATGGCTATGTCTACGCCCTCAATCACAAAGGTGTCTATCGCTGGAAGTTTAATGCCGGCCAGC
Source organism: Candidatus Sericytochromatia bacterium (assembly GCA_044356335.1). Classification (GTDB taxonomy): domain Bacteria; phylum Cyanobacteriota; class Sericytochromatia; order UBA7694; family UBA7694. Next base: position 28,495 of record JBIKWL010000021.1, on the reverse strand, counting down.
CGATCCATGGCTCACCGGCCTTGGCGGGCAACCAAATTTATTTGGGCTCCGAAAAGAATCAGTTTTTCTCTTTACACGATCCCGGTATGGGTGAGATCTATTGGGGCATGTACGGGGGAACCCCCGATCACCGGCAATTGCTCTCCGAGGCCGAAGAGGCTGGAGATACGCTGTCGCGCAGTGGTAAATGGTGGCTTCCGGCATGGGAATGGTTACAGGACCAATTTTAAACCTACTTCAAAACCGTCCCCAGGCCCTGCGGATTGTGCTGGGTCTGAGCTGGGCACTGTTTGTGCTTTTTGCGATCAGCACCGTGGTGGCCTGTGTGAATATTGCGTTTTTTCCAGCTGAACAACAACTCAATTTTTCGCTTTTTGACTTGATCATTGCCATTGCTGCCCTCAAAATCCTTTCGGTTGTGTTGGCCAGCTTACATGAAATGCGCATGAAACAGCTGATGCCCAATCAGCCCGGCTCTGCCTTAAACCATTTGCTCTGGGCCCTGCGACTGACGCCGGGTAATCCCGAACTGCATTATGCCTGGGGCCATTTGCTGTTTTTGCAGGGCGATTTGCAGGGGGCCCGTGAGCGCTACGCCTATGTCTTAAAACTCTTTCCGCTGGAGAGTCCTGCTGCGGTCTATTTGGGTCGCTTAGAGCTGTCTGTGGGAAATTGGGAAGCCGCGGGCTTTCAATTTGGAAGGGCCTATCGTCTGCGCCGGGGTGTCGCTTGGAACGACCTGCGCGAAGCCATCCCCGCCCAAGTTGCTGAATCTGTGCCCAGCAAAATTCGCACCTCTTGGAGCAAGCTCAATTTTGATCAGATGCAGATCCAATTTTTGTTGCAGGGCCGTTATTTGCCCGCCAGTTTTCAGGTTTTGAGCGAAAACTACCAAAATCTCATGCGCCAGATCAGCTCCCGTGGCCCGATCACGTACCCGCTCAAACTCAGTGTTCAGCAGCATGCGCCCATTTCCCCTTATTGGGGGCGGAATGTGCATGTTTCCCCAGTGCCCGCCTTCCCCTCGCGGGTGGTCAAAATCTCCGAGCCAGAGGCCATTGAAGCGACTTTTCAATCAGAGGGCCTGGTCGTGGTTGATAATTTTCTTGCCCCAGACGCCCTCGAAGCGCTTTTGCATTTTTGTCAAAAATCAACCATCTGGCACGATGACCACAAAGAGGGGGGCTATCTCGGCAGTTATATCGACGACGGTTTTAGCTGTCCACTTTTGTACCAGACTGCGCGAGAGCTCAAAGAGACTTTGCCAAGCGTGCTGGGGGCTTGGTCTTTGTTACAAATGTGGGGCTATAACCATGACAGCCACTGTCCGGGGATCGGACTCCATGCAGACAGTGCAGCGGTGAATATCAATTTCTGGCTGACCCCTGATGAAGCCAATCGCGATCCCGAACACGGGGGACTCTTGGTCTATCCGATTGAAGCGCCAGCCGACTGGAATTTTGAGACCCTGAACAATGCCACCGAACAAATGGCTGCTTTGATTGCCGAAAAAGCGGTCAAACCGATCAAAATTGCCTACCGCCAAAACCGAGCGGTGATCTTTCGTTCCCGCTTTTTTCACACCACCGATCAGGTGGATTTTGAGCCCGGTTATCTCAATCGCCGCATCAATGTGACCCTGCTCTATGGGCGTTACCAGCCCGAACTCTGATGCCTTCCCTCTGCAAGGGGGATTCAAGAATCAGAGTTGACCTGTGGGAGTTCGGGAAAATCAGCGAAGATTTGCAGAGAAGAAAATTGGGTCGGGGCATGGGTTTCAATGCATTCGGATGCGCCGTCTACAAATTTTGAGCTGATCGCAATCACCCGCCGGTTCTTGCCAAAATTATAATTCGAATGCGCCAGGCCTTTTTCAAAAATAGTGTATAAATTGGAGAGATAAATGCGCGGGTTATTCAGGCAGGGACTGACTGGTAGATGTATGATCACTGCTTTTTCGCGTTTGATCAGCCTGCGCAGATTGGCCCGGCTGGATGGCGAGACGAGCGCTTCTTGGGTGATCAACCGAGTGACTTTGTGGTAACTGCGTTCCAAGGTTCGGATACCTTCCAGCTCTTTGGGTTCCTGATTGAAATATTGGTAGGCGCCATACGCGCAGAGCAGCAAAAAAAACACTTCCGAGATGAGAAGAGAGATTCAGGGACTTTTTTCGTTTGTGTTTGCTGCGTTCGATCACATGGCCTTGAAACGGCGCGGGTGCAGAGCTGTCCTGCTCAGTGGATTGAATAAAATGGCAAAGTGTACAGGATTTGCGTTTGGCGCCGGGCAGGGTCATCAGGGTGTCGTGACCACATTGTGGGCACTTTTCTGCTTGTGTTGCCATCTTATAACAGTGGCTCGATCTGTTTATTGATGCCTTTTAAGGCTTCGGAGGCAGGCATGCGGCCATCCCAAACGGGCTCCAGCGAGCGGTTGAGCACTTCCAGCATTTCATTCCAATAGGGAATGGCGGGGGTGGGTTTGCCCGTTTTGAGCGCATCGAGGAAAAAGACGGCATCTTTGGGGGGTTGATCTGGATTGAGAAAGACAGCCGACTGGGCCACATCTTTGCGAGCGGGAATGATCAGCCCTGGACGGGTAAAGGCCTCGGAGGCTTTGCGGGCGGCCAAAAATTCAATTAATTTCCAGGCCTGATCAGGGTGTTTGCTCTGGCGTGAGATCACCCAGCCCGAGGCGTCTGCGTCGACAACCGAACCGGCTGGTCCAGTGGGAAAAGGGGCAATATTCCACTTGAATTTGAGGTTTTGACGGTAGAGCGGCACAGCCCAGCGGCCATTGATAACCATCGCCAATTTACCTTGGACAAAGAGCTGAGACATGGTGCTGCTGCCCGCTTCAGCTGCAGTGGGAGCAACGTGGTATTTGTGACGCAGATCGGCATGCATTTGAATGCCTGCCGAAGCTTCCGGGCTTTCGAGCAGGGCTTTTTTGCGGTCGGCAGAGAAAAAGTCTCCCCCCATACTCCAGAGGTAAGGTGTCCAGAACAGAAAGTGGTTCTGAAAAGACACACCAAATTGCTCTGGTTTGCCGTCTTTATTGGCGTCCAAGGTTAGGGCCTGGGCTGTCTTGATCATCTCCTGCATGGTCCAATTGGCTTTGGGATAGGGCACATTGGCTTGGTCGAAGAGTTCTTGGTTGTAAAACACGACCATATTTGAGGCGTCGCGGGGAATACCTTGCAATTGGCCGTCTAGGCGAAAACCGTCGAGGGTTTGGGGATAAAAATCGCTCGCTTTGAGCACCGTGCTGGCACTCAGGTATTTTTCGAGCGGCAAAAAAGCGTTGTTTGAGGCGTAGATCGGAAATTGGATATTATTGACAAAGACCACGTCTGGCGACAGATTGGCTGCGATTAAAGTATGCAATTTTTGGAAGTATTTGTCGGGGATATGCATCAATTCGAGTTTGATCTCGGGGTGCAATTGTTGGAACTCTTTGACAAGCGGGTTGAGGATCGCCATCTCTTCGGGGCTGCCCCAGGTTGAAAAGCGCAGAGTATTGGGGTCGCGGGCAGGTTGGCAGGCTGACAGTGCCAAGCCCATGGCCAGGAACGAGGCAAGTGCCAGTGAGGCTGAATGAATCAATGAACGAAGTGGCGTGTTTGACATGCAGACAGTATAACTTGTCTTTAAGGCGGACTCAACGCAGGTGGTTGACCAATATTGGAACCCAGCGGTGCGGGGGTGGGAGCTTCATTTTCACCCAAATCAATGGCGATATACGTTTCGCGTACCCGTTTGCCGTTGTTGCTGATATAAGAGACTTCCATTTGGTTGGCATTGAGCGCGAGAATTTTTAATTCGTAGGGCTGTTCGGGGTTCACACGCAGGAATAAATTCAGACCATCGGTCATTTGCCAGCCGCCGAGACGGTCTTTGACCGGCGCGCCATCATAGCGGCAGAGGGCTTTGCCGACGCGGAGTTCAATCGTGTTTTTGCGAAAAATCTTGATCTGATCGTCGAGAAAGCAGTCTTGACCAGCGTCTTTTTCATCTTCTGTGCGTTTGCTGACCTGCCAGGTCTTGGAACCATTGCCCGTGAGCAGATTGAGCAGGCTCTGCACATCGGTGGGTTTTGCGGGGGCTTGGGCATTGACCGGCGGAGCCAACGCACTGGCGCTGGGAGAGGCATTGGCAGAGGGCTGGAGCGGATCTTCTTCACAGCCCGTACTGAGACTTGCCAATAACAAGAGGGGTAAAAGGGGCCATTTATGGATCCAGTTCAATCTGAGCATTTTTAGAGCAGCCTTTCGTATTCAGCCGGTTGTAGACGCCAGACAGGCACGCCACAATAGCGCTGCCCTTCTGGACAATAGGGCGTGCGGCCCCCCATTTGGCGCAGGCCACATGGCGGACGCAGATAGGCCCCAATTTGAGGATGAATGGCGGTGATTTGGGCCAACTCATCGAGGGAGGCTTGCCAGATCTCTTCTTGGGCGTTGTAACAGAGCCGAGCTTTGAGTTTGTGGTGGAGATTCAAGAGGTCTCCCGACTCACTGAAGCGCACGCTTACAGCATTGGGCAAGAGGTAACTGACCATTTCCAGCGAGCCCCCGCCTTCGCGCAATTGGTTGATGCGGTCCCAAATCCGTTCCATGCAAGCGGTATAGATTTCCAAACAGGCGGGGTCGGCTTCCAGCAGGCGGGGGGTGATATAGTCTGGGCTGCTGTCGAGATGGAGCCCCAAAACCGGCCGCGATCCTGGCACCATGCGGTGGCGTTGGTCTTGTGAGTCGGCGGCGTGGCTGAGTTTTTTGCGAAAGGTATAATGCGGATGGTGCAAGACACGGGTCAATTTGGAGTGGGTGGTGGTGTTTAAGGTGGTCGAAAGCACCTTGTTGCGGGCCGGGTCGAGTACCAAAGCCAGGGCCTCCGCATCTGACATTTGGGTGGGCATCAGCCCAAGCACCTCACGCACAGCTTCGGCCATCGATGTCTCAGCATTGACCTTCCAGTCCACCAAATGCGAGACCTTGCCTTGCAGAGATTGGTCAAAATGGGAAATAAAATCGCGGCGATCACTTTGGCTGGCTTGCAGACTTTGCAACCAATAGCTGCTTTCGGGCATGTCTTCGAATGCCAAGGGCGATTCAATCAATTGCTCAATCAGTGGATCAGCCTGTCTGACACCCTCCAACATCGCACTGATCACCTGGCGCGTCTCTTGGGGTACGTCGGCCTGTTCGGCCATGTGGTGGTAGCGCAAGAGTGTCAGCAGCGAAACTGTGTGGTAGAGATTGGCAAAGGTGCCTACGGGCAATACATAGCGGGCCACTTCTTGGGTCTTTTTTTTGATCTCACGGTCGTATTTTTCGGCCTGTTTTTTGCGGCCCGGAAAAATCCGGTAATATTCAGTTGCTGCAGTTTCAAAGAGTTTGATAGAAAGTTCTTCGTAGGTTTCCATCTGGTCTTGCAAACAGGCCCTGTAAATAGCTTGCAGTTGCTCAGAACCAAAGTCAGGCTCAATCACTTTGCCAGGTTTGACATGCACATAGCGCTGACTCTGCTGTTCGCTGTTGTAATAGGGAAAGGCATGCAAAAACGACCAGAGAAAATGGCGCGAGACGCCACTCAGGGCAAATTGCACGTGGGCGTGTTGCAAGGTGGTATGGTGACCTGCTTCATAGGTGCTGGCAGCAATGCGATCGCGCATGGCCTGTCGCTGCTGCTGCACTTCTGCGCTTTGGCCCTGACCACTGACCGCTGCCACGCCCACCAATTCCGAAGAATAACAGGTGCGGGCTGTGGCCACAGCATTGTTATAGGGTTCGGTAAAAATATTCACCAGCGAAATTTGGGGGGGCGCAGACAGGAAAACAGGCATACTTTGTGAAAAGCCTCGTACAATTAGGTAAACATCATTATACCAGTAAGATAATACCAACAAGGACCAGAGCCGAAGTGACCATGATCAACATCGCCACCGTGGATCAAGAAATACTCGACAGCATTTTGGGGGTGGGGGGACCCGCTCTGCTGGCAGAAATGCTCAACCTGTTTTTGAGCCAAATTGAGCATTACCGTCAAGCGGTTGAAACAGCCCTGGCCAGCCACGATTACCCCACCCTCGAAGCCGATTTACACGCCATGAAATCCACTGCTTCGAGTCTGGGTTTTGTAGCGCTTGAAAGCTGTTTAAAGGGCTTTGAAAAAGCGGTTCAGACCCAAACGGCCTGGCATGAATTGTTTGGCTTGGCTGATGATTGGCGCAAAACTGTTGTTCAAGCCAGAGAGTGCGCTGAGCAGCTATTAAGTCAGCAATGAAAAACCGCTCTGGATCCCCAGAGCGGCTATTTCTGTCTGTTAAATTCTCGGATTAGCGGATGGTGTTCAACATATTCCGTTCGGAATCTTTAAAACCGCGAATCAGGGTGGCCAGAGATTGGATACAGTTGGACAATTCGCTGGCCTGCTGTTGGGCAGTACTCAAGGCAGCGCCTTCCAGGGCTTTAAATTCGGCGATGGCGATTACGTTTCCAACACCTGCAGCACCGGTCACAATTTCGGGACCGGCGAGGGCATCTAAGTTCACACCCACAACGCCGGCGGCATTATTGAGATAGACCTGGCCGGTCATGCGGTCGACCAAATAACGGGGGTTTTGCGCTGGGTCAAAGGGGTCTCCTGCTTGTCCAGGAGTATAACCGGCCCCAACTTGACCAGGGACAGAGCCATCGGCGTTGAAAACGCCATAATTGAGAACTGCACCTGTAAATTCATCGCGACGAACCCGGATAATCAGGGGCTTGGCTGTGACCAAATTGGCCCCAGTGGTGACCTGCCCAGGAACATTGAGAATGTTCGAAGGGGTGGCCAGAATGGCGGTGGAAGATTTTAAGGTGGAGGCAGGAGTGGAGTTAAACGTACCGTCTGTGGCGGTTTGGGCGGTATCTCCAGCGAAAGAGGCAATCGGAACAAAGAGCTTGGCAATGGCAGTTGCTCTGGATTCATAAGCTGCGGCAAGAACGGTCACAGGGTCAGCGACACGGACGGAGTTGGAAATCTGGACCCACGTATTGGCCATGGTTGGGAAAGCTCCTTTGAAAATATAGACAGAATATCAGATGTCATTTCTATCAGAGAAAGCCTGTTCTCACCTGTCTCTCAAAATAGAAAAAAAACAACTATTTAATGCTTACTTAATATTAGCATGAAAGTTGTGCACAGAATTAGGCCTGTACTTCACCGACTGACTGTTCTCAGGTAGCGACAGGCGAAATAGAGATAGGCTTTGAGACTTAACTCCCCTTTTTCGCTAATAAACTTAAAATGATTCAGGCATTTGTAATTGGCTTTTCTGACAGCAGGATCTTGCTCATAAGGCAACGGTTCTGTCTGCCATTGACGGATACCCTCCGCTTGTTCTGGGGTACACAGCGACAGGGCATTGAGCCAATACGTCCAGTTTTTGACGATCTCTCCATTCTGTTTGTAACTGGGATGGAGATAGGCTTCGAGGCCCCAGCGTTCGCGAAAACGCGGGCCCAAATCGAGGTTTAAAACCCAAAAATCGCCCAACATCGCAACCTGTTTGTCAAAGAGGCCAAATATGGCCTGGGTAGGTAATTCCAAACGCGTGATCAGGGTTTTGAGTGAATCCAGTTCTGGGCAGGTTAAACAGAGCTTGAGGGTATTGTTGCGGGCGAACATCAGTCCCAAATAGCTGGCTTGAACGGACTCGGGCAAAAGTCCAAGGACAGTGTCAATCTGTTCCTTTTCCAGTCTGGGGCAGGGAAACCCCGTTAAAGCCAGATACATTTCGGTCACGAAGTTGTGCCAGTCTTGCTGGGCATATTGGGGGTGGTCCAGATGATCCGATTTGAGATAGAGCCCATCCAAGAGCGGAAGCCCAGATTCTGCCGCCAAAGCCCATTCAAACCAAAGTGAGGGGCCATGAATCGCCTTCAGAAAATCTGGGTTTTGAACCTGGTTTAAAAAGTCATTCAGATGGATTCGAACTGTGTTGGGCAAAGCCTGACTGGTACGCAACAAAAAGGGTTGCAACAGGGTCCAGACGGGCTCGCTCGGAATCACCCCCGCAGCAAAGGCCAATTCACTTCGGTTTTTGCCCAGTTCACATTCAAAAATACCGCTGGGGACCCAGAGCAACGAATCGGTCAGATGATAGAGAGCGTTAAGTTGTTGCGCGGGTTTAAATACCTCGGGCAGATAGTGACAGGCATAGCGCAAAACAGAGAGGGGCGTTTGAGCCATACTTCAGACAAAGACCGGGCTGACATCGTCAGGTAAACCCTGAGTCAAAAAGCGCTCGCAGCGTTCCAAATAATAGCGGGCGGCTGTATCGCGGGGATTGGCATCAAGGGTCGCTTGGAAGCCGATCCGAGCGGCTTCAATCTCGCGGTTAAAATAGTCAGCCACGGCCTTTTCAAACAGATCGAGGCTGCGAAAGCGGGCCGTAAAGTCTTCGACCATACCGGCATCAAAGATTTCAAAAATCGAAATGGATTGGATTTTTCCTTTGACCCGCACCCAGCCCAAATGGCGCATGCTGTATTTTTCGGGTTGACTTAACTTGCTGCGCGTCTGTTCGGAGATGATCAATTGTGAGCCATAGAGTTTGGTCAGCCCTTCGAGGCGGGCCGCAGTGTTGACCGCATCGGAGATCACGGTGCCCTCCATGCGCTGTTCTTCGCCAATGGTGCCCAGCATCAGCAGGCCTGTGTGCAGGCCAATCCCAATCTGGATCGGCAACTCTTGATTGTTTTGCCGTTCGAGGTTAAACACCGTCACTTCATGTAACATGTCTACGGCGGCGTCTACAGCCTGCTGGGGCTCTTCGGGGAAGAGCGCCATGATCCCGTCGCCTATATATTTGTCGATAAACCCCTGGTGCACACGAATAATTGGGCTGATGCGGTTGAGATAATCATTGAGAAAGTCAAAATTGGCTTTGGGGCTGAGTTGTTCTGAGAGTGAGGTGAAAGAGCGGATATCCGAAAACATCACGCTCATCTCCTGTTGGCTCTGATCGCCCAAACGCACATCCAAAATGCTCTCGTGGCCCAAAAATTTGAGGAATTCATCGGGCACAAAACGGGCATAAGAAAGGTTGATCTTGGAAAGGTGGATATGGGTTTTGATCCGCGCCAATAACTCGTTTTTGGCAACCGGTTTGGTGAGATAATCATTGGCCCCTGTCTCAAAACCCTGGACCAGATCCGCAACCTGGTTTTTGGCAGTGAGAAAAACAATCGGCAGGGAATTGGCGGGGTATTGTTTGCGCACGGCTTCACAGACCTCGTAGCCCGACATTTTGGGCATCATCACATCCAGCAAAATCAAGTCAAAGGTCTGGTTTTCAATCGCATCCAAGGCCTCTTTGCCACTGTTGGCCTTGGTCACGGAATAGCGTTGCAGGGCCAGCATATTGACCAAGACCTGCAAATTGACAGGCTCGTCATCGACAATCAAAATCCGGAAAGGGGCTTCTTCGCTGGGCAATTCTGCCAGCGGCCGGGTCTGCCTGACCAATTCTTTGACTTCTTCCAGTTCACCCGTGGAGGGAAAGAGCCGAATACGAGGCACCCGCACCTCTTGGGGTTGGATGTCTTCGGCCAAAGGCAGTAAAAAGTGGAAATGGGATCCTCTGCCGGGGGCTGAATCGACACGAATCCGTCCGCCGTGGAGTTCGACCAATTGGCGTGTGATCGCCAGGCCCAAACCGCTGCCCCCATGTTCACGGATGGCCGAGCCATCGGCCTGTTCAAAACTCTCAAAAATCCGTTCATGCCAGGCCTCGTCAATGCCTGGCCCCGTATCTGAAACCGTGATTTCGAGGTGTTGGCGGGTGGCGTGGGCAGTGATCTCCACTTTGCCAGCGGGTGTAAATTTGATCGCGTTGCTGATTAAATTGTGCAAGATCTGCTGGATGCGGTCTTCGTCGGCCATTACCGGCGGGGCATCTTCGGGTACGTTGTTGAGCAGTCTGAGATCTTTTTGACCCACCAGCGGTTTCGAGAGTTTGAGTACAACTTCCACAATCTCCCGCATCCAAACGGGTTTGAGGTGCAGTTGAATTTCTTTGTGTTTGAGTTGGGAGAAGTCGATCAAATCATTGACCAGGTGAAACAGTCGACGGCCACTGGATATGACCAGCGAGAGATTGTATTTTTGCTCACGGCTGATCTCGCCTGTGGCCCCATCTAACATCGACTCAGAGATGCCAATAATCCCATTTAAAGGCGTGCGCAATTCGTGGGAAATATTGGCAATAAACTCATCTTTGAGCTTGTCGAGTTTTTTAAGGCGTTCGACCATGCGCTCTTGGGACTGCTTGGCCAGTTTTTCTTGTTTCAGGCGGGCCGCTTGGGCTTCCATAATTTTTTGCTGATCCACACGCAGGCGATCGCCCAAGGCCATCGAGAGCAGTACAACTTCAATTCCCGTGCCAATTTGCAGGGCATAGGTGGTCCAAAATGAGGTTGGTAGAAGGCCGTAGGCCGTAAAGCCAGTCACCAAAGCACCCAGCACCAGTGAACTCCAGGCAATCAAGAAATAACGTGCGGCTTGGTGGCCCAAGCGCCAGACCAAAAAGCCCGAAATCCAGATCAAGAGCGTTGCCGCAATCGCAATTTTGCTGCCCCAATAAATCGAGAGCCAAGAGGTAAATGTTTCATCGGGGGTCAAATTAAAGATCGAAAGGCCCAGGCTGACAAAACGCAAGATATTGAGAACCCAATTGAGTCGTGGCACATTTTTTTTGAGCTGTAAAAAATGCTGGCAAAAGGTAATCGTAAAAAAGATCGAAAGGGCCAGAAAAAAGCCCAGGCAATGGTTGTTCCACCAGACCGCTTTGGGCCAGAAATACTCATACGCCAAACCGTTATTGGTGGCCTGAAAGAGCAAATGTAAGAAGAGCAGGGTGAGCACGTAATAGAGATAATTGAGATCCCGCACTGAGAGCCAGAGGACCAGATTGTAGAAGATCATCACAAAGATCAGGCCATAATAAAAGCCAAATCCCAATTGAGATTCGTGGTCTTTGCGGGTAAAGGCCCGTTCTGAGAGCAGATTCAGCGGCAAATAATAGGCCGAAGAGCTTTTGACGCGAAAATAATAGTCGCGTGTTACCCCTGGCGGAATGCGGATTTGAAAGAGCTGGTTGCGATTTTTGACCTCGCGGGCTTCAAATGGCAAGCGGCGGCCCGCCTGGATTTCTCGCCAAGACCCATCGAGTCGGGGCAAATAGACCTGGATATAGTCAATATTGGGGTGGCCAATTTCAAAGAGGTAGAGCTGCTCTTGGATCAGCGGGTTGCGTATGCGGAAATGCAGCCAAAAAGTCGAGCTGGAAAAGGCAAAATTGGGGGTGTCGTCTTGGCTGGGCTGAAAATTCTGGGGCTGTTCTAAGATCTGTTCAAAGCGCAAACTGCCGCCGGGATCTTCGAGAATTTCGACCCGTTTGCCGAGGGGATACACCTCTTGATTGGGCCTGAGGATCACGGTTTCGAGTGCCTGAGCAGGGCCTTGAAAGAGCAGCAAACTGAATCCCAGCCCAAACACAAAGGGCAGGATCAACAGCCCCCAAAGCCAACACACCGGTGCGCGCAACAAAGGCGGCAGACCGGCACGCAGCAGAGATAAAATAGATCTGTTCATAGTGATTGAGATCAATATATCAGGCCTTGGCCGATTGTCACGTTATCTGCCCCTTTATTCTCGGTTATTCGAGGGCGGTATTGCGGATGACATAGTGCAAATGGTCCTCCCAGTGCCCGTTGATCTTGAGGTATTTGGGCGAGTTGCCTTCGCAGACAAAGCCGAGTTTTTCGACCACGCGGATCGACGCTGCGTTTTTGGGCATGATATTGGCCTCCAAGCGGTGCAGTTTTAAAGGACCAAAGGCCAATTGCACGGCTGCCCCCAGCGCCTCGGTCATATAGCCTTTGCCGTTTTGGTGCTGGTCGATGCTATAGCCCAAAAAACAGGAGCGAAAGGCCCCCCAGACGATATTCGAGAGGGCAATATGGCCCAAGATGCGCTGGGGGTTTGCTTGATTAAAAATCCAAAGCCGTAAGAGCCTTCCCGCCTGGGCTTCAGCCAGATCCCCTGCCAATTTTTCTGCTTGGCAGTCCAAGCTGTAAAAGTCTTTGCTCGGTTTGGGGTTCCAGGGCCGAAAAAAGTCCCGGTTGCGCAGGTGGTAATCGAGCACGATTTGGGCTTTTTTAGGCGGCAAGGGCCGCAATTGCAAACGGGCGGTTTGCAGCCGCAGTTTTTCGATTTGTTTAGGCAGGGCCATGTTTTCTTTATCCTTTAACCTGAGCCTTTAACCTGTGTCTTTAACCTGTGTCTTGGCCGGGTGCCAAAGAGCAGGGTGATATTCAGGCGCATATTGACAAAACCCGGTGCAAAAACAAGCTGATCTGCTTCGTGGAATAAATCTGAGCTAAACAAAACGGCTCGGTTTTGGCGATAGGCAATTGTGTGGGGCCTGGCCTGTGAGCGCTTTAAAAAGTCGTAGATCAGCGGGGTTTGGTCGGCTTGGTTGTATTGGTTAAACGACCAGTCTGCGGGTGCCGCCTGATCGTAAATGATCAGGCCCCCAGCCTCGGGCTTGAGATTGGCCGCCGTGGGCGTGATCCAAAAATTGAGATTGAGGGCCGCTTCGTCGCCATGCACGCCGGTGCCCCGGCCCCGCTGATCACATTTAAACGACCAGAGATGGGTGAGTTTGTGCTGTTTAAAAATCCTGGGCAAGGCCGTTTGTAATTCTTCGGCCAATTGAAAGAGCAATGCTGGATGAAAGCCATCGCGCCAAGAGCAGCCCAAATAACCTGTGGCATAAGCCTGGTGCCAAATCGTGGCAGACAGGCAGTATTCATACAGCGCCGCCACAACTTCCGGTCTCAGCAAAGGCTCCAGTACGACGATGCCTGATTTTTGCCCCAGAAATGCTGCTTCGACCGCTGCCAGATCCAGGTCTGGGTGTAAAAGGGCTTTGAATGTGGGCAAATCAGGCAGATAATAGGGCTGCTTGAGCAAAGCCAGGCCTTTGCCACTGATCTCCTGGCTCTGAAAGGGATTTTGCCCTTTGAACTGCGTTGCCAGTTCCTGCCATTGGCCCAAAAGCTCGGTGTATTCAGCCGCCTGTTTGGGGGCAAAGACGCCTTTTTCTAAGAGATAACTGAGCTGGGCCAAATGGTGTTCCCACTCATAGGCATAGAGCCAGAGACTTTCGGTCTGGGCCAACTGTGACGCGCTTTGGGGGGGCACTTTGGCCAGATACAGCTCTGAGAACTGGGCTTGAGCGGCTGCGCTTTGGCCCTGTTGCAGCAGCAATTTGGCCTGCAAAAAGCGCAATTCGGGATGGCCCGGAAAGAGCTGCAAAACCGCGTCTAGGAGCTGTTGGGCTTGGGCAAACGCGCCCCGTTTAAAAGACAGTTCGATGGCTTTGTGAAAACTGGCCAGGGCTTGGCCGGGGGTATTGAGATGCAGCCAGGCCTCGCCGATCCGCAACAGGGCATCGAGATCTTCGGGAACTTGTTCAAAATAGCTTTTTTCCCAGTGGATCACCCCCTGCCAGTCGGCCTGGACCTGGCAGGTCTGGGCCAAAAAAGAGGCCAATTTGGGGTCGCTGGCTCCCAGGGCCCAAGCCTGTTTGAAGGCCGCTTGAGCCAACGCTGCTTGGCCTTTCTCCAGGTTCAGATAGCCCCAGATGACCTGCAATTCGGGGTCGTTGGGGGCCGTTTGCAGGCTGCTTTGGCAGAGCTGCCAGGCCTGATCCAACTCTGAGGCTTGAATCAATAGGGTTAAGGTGTGCAAAACGGAGGGATTAGACGGCATGTTTTCAATTATAGCCCAAGCGGGAGAGGTTTAAACCCGGCCCCCAAATGCGGTATTCTAGTCGTAACAGATACCAGAGAATTTCATAAGCAAAGGAAGACAGCATGGCAAACGGACAAGGTTCAACGGGCAATGTGATTGCCGCACTCTGCAGTTTTTTTGTGCCCGGACTCGGACAGCTTTTGCAGGGCCGTCTTTTGCTGGCGCTGATTCAATTTGTTTTGGCCGGGGCGCTCTGGGTGGTGCTGATGGGCTGGGTGATCCACCTCTGGTCGATTATCGATGCGGCGATGTTTAAGCCGCGCTGATGGCGTGTGGTACTCAATTTTGGGCTTAAGAATTGCTTAAAACATAGGGCGCTTTTTTCTCTTCGATGATATAACCCTCTCTGTCGCTGCCATAGATGAAATACTGAGTCTCAGAAAAAGCCTCAAAAATTACCTGTCCTGGTGGGTAGCGCCTGTCAGGGGGGAGATCCGGGGCCGACCCAAAATAAATACCAGCCCAGACAATCGGTTTGGGGCGGCGGGGAATACCGACTTTGGGATTGAAGTCGGTTTGAGCGGGTTGAGAGGCAAAATCATAAAAGGGCTGCCTGAACTCTTTCCAATAGGGATTGCTGGCCCTGCGGGCCTCTTTTTCAAGTTGCTTGAACGTCGCAGGATAGGATCCGCCCCAATCAACACCATAGGTTTCTAACATGGTCTGCACGGTATGCATATTGGCTTTGACACTTGAATATCCGTGTGGGTCGCAATGGCTTCCCAGAGAGCTTGGAGCGGAGAGCAGACCCAAAAAAAGCAAAAAAATGCCCCCGACTCCCCAGAGCTGGACAGAGTTGCTGCCTGTGGGCAATTTAACCTTGAGCAAATAGCCCAAGAGGGGACCCAACACAAATTTTAAGCCCAAGCTCAGGATCAAAATCCAGGTATAGAGGGTAAAATAGGGGCTCTCGCGCATTTTTGGTAAAACCAGAAGCAACCCAGCCAAATTGCCCAAGCAGATCCAACTGATCAGAAACAATAATTGTGCTTGTTTTTGAATCGATTGAAACTTCAATGCGAGTTGGGTTTCGCAAAAACAAACGAATGCAAAAATGAGCATCCATGCCAGAGGTAAAAAGAATGCCACATCAATCTGCATAAAGTGCGTTCGTACAGGCGAAGGGCAAATAAATATCTGGGAAGCGTAAACCGCCCAAGCCAACCAATACAGGGCCAATAGATTCATCAATCCCCAGTGGTGGCTCAGCCGGTACAATGCGCTCAAAAACGTATGGGTTTTGGACATCCCTATAAATTCCCAAACACAGGCTTCGTCAAACCCTTCCATCTACAGCGAGCTATGCGAAAATAGACATCAGATCAACTGTTGTCAGCCAGATTTATCCCGAAGGAGTCACCCCCCATGCAAGAACGCAATTTTGAAGTCACAGGCATGACCTGCCAGGGCTGTGTGCGGGCCGTGACCCGTGCGATTCAAAAAGCCGATCCCATGGCCGAGGTGCAAGTCACCCTCGAAGCCAATCATCTCAAGGCCCAAACCAATCTCAGTGCCGCTGATTTACAGGCCCGCATTGAAGGGGCTGGATTTACGGCCAAAGCCTTGGTCTGAAGCAGATCTCGCTTTGAGCAAGGCCTGTTCAATGATTAAGCCACAGATTAAGCCAGAAACCAGCTTTGAATTTCTGCATGCAGGGATCTGAGCTCCTGCTCAATGCTCTCCCAATCTTGGCGGGCCAGAGCCGCGGGTGAGACCAAACGCGTGCCTTGCCCCACCGCCAAAACACCCGCTTGCTGCCAGGCCTTTAACTCGGCAAAATGCAGGCCGCCTGTGGGCAGCCACTGCACCTGGGGGAACGGTCCCTGCAGGTGTTTGAGGTAATCCAGGCCACCTGTGCTGGCGGGAAAAAGTTTGAGCCGGGTCAGGCCGTGATTGAGGGCGGTCATGACTTCGCTGGGGGTAAAAACCCCGGGGAAATACGGCAATTGAGCTTTTTCGGCCACTTGAGCTATCTCCAGAGACAGACCCGGTGAAACCAGAAACTGAGCCCCATTGGCCAGGGCCCGTTCGGCCTCGATTTTGCTCAGGACCGTGCCTGCGCCAATCCAAATGCCTTCTTGGGCCAAGCTGGCAATCAGCTTTAGCGCTTCGGGGGTGGTCAGGGTAATTTCGAGGATGTCAAACCCTGCTTTGACCAAACAGCGGGCCAAATGCAGGCAGGTCTGCGGATCGTCCAAGCGCAGAATGGGCAAGACAAATTGCCTGTGCAGGGCCGTTTCGAAATGTTCGAAGTGCTCGAAGTAATTGGACATCAAACGCGCATCCCAAAGACCTGTTGCAAGGCCTGCACCACGTGCTCAAATTCTTCAGTTTGAATCAGGCCCCATTTTTTGATCAGCCGCTGAGAAGAAACTGAGCGCACCTGAAAAAGATCGACGACAGATTTTTTCTTCAAGCCATTGGCCCGTGCGGGCGCCAGCTCAACCATCCAGGGGACATTCACATAATGGGGTTTGGCATCGGTAATCGGCGCAATGATGCGCAAGGGTAAAATGCCCATTTCATCCGCACTCACAATCAGTGCTGGCCGGGTTTTACTGATCTCAGCTCCCAAAGTCGGATCGAGGTTGACCAACCAAATCTCACGCTGTTTCATTTAAACGCTTCGCCATCGAGCACATTAAAAGCGGTGAGTTCGGGATCGGAAGCATAATAGGGTGCCATTTTTAAGGCGGCCTGCTCCATTTTTTGCTTTTGATGAAGCTGAATAAAATGCTCGGCAGCCCGTTGAAAAAACTCACTCTGGGAAATTGCCAGCTCAGATTTGAGTTGCTCTATTTGTTGGCGCAGAGGAGCTGGTACAGACACTGTCACCCGTTCAGCACTTGCAATTTTTTTCATGGATTGACTTTCTTTGGAACGCGTAAAATCTACCCAGATCATAGCACATACTGTTTTTCATAAAAACAGTATGTGTTTGATTATGCAAAATAGCCTGTTCTCTTTTTATCAGCTCTTTCGCCAGGGCAATAAATTGGCGGTCCAAGAAAACCCGACCCAGCCCAAAGCAAAGGCGATCAGCAGAATAAGCGCCAGGCCGGTCCATTTCAGGGCCAGGCAGGCCAAGCCGATTCCGCCTGTCAGGGCCAACATGCCCGTGTAAATGCCCAAAAACTGGCGACTGCGGGCCTCTGCCGTCATAAACGTGCCCGAAACGGGGATGGTCATGGCCAGGGCCATGATGCCCAAACCGAGCAGCGGCCAAGACGAGAGCGCTACCCCTGTCAGGCCCGCCAGTAAGCCGCCCCCCAGCAAGCCCCCCAGCCAATTGCTGGCCACCGTTTGCTCGGGGGAGAGGGCCAAGCGGCCATAGCGATTAAAGCGCAGCACCAAGTTAAATAGCGGATCCGCCAGCCAGGTCAGCAGCACAAAGCCCATATATACGCCAAAAACAGCCCCGCTGACCCAGAGGTGGGTCTGGGCTGGGAAAACCAAGCGCAACAGGCGCACACCCAGCAGCAGACCGATCATGACCAGCCATTGGTGGCTGCGGCGCAAGCGACCCATCATAAAAAAATACTTGAGCATCAGGCGGTAGATCAGGTAGCGGGCCTTGAGCGCCTCGACCAGCCCTTCGCGGGCCCAGTCCAGGTTGGGATCCAGGCTCAGGGCCTCTTGAAAGGCGGCCAAGGCCGCTTCGTTTTGCCCCTGTTCGAGCAGGGTCCAGCCCCGATTGGCATGGGTCAGGGCATTGTCGGGCTCTTGCATCAGGGCCGAGGCCAGCCCTGCCAAAGCCGCGTCGCCTTGGCCCAATTTGATCAGCGCCATGCTGCGCAAATTATTGCAAACCACATGTTCAGGATCGAGGCTCAGGCCGATTTCCGCATTGTCCAAGGCCTCTTGCCAGCGGTTTTCTTGCAAAAACAGGCTGCCCAAGAGGGCAAAATAATCGGGGTCATCGGGGGCCTGGGCAATCGCGGCCAGAATCACCTCACGGGCCTCGGCCAATTTGCCTTGGCGCGAGAGCACGGTGGCCAAGATATAGCGGCACCAGGGTGAGTCAGGCGCCAGGGCCACAGCCGTATGGGCTGAAGGCAGGGCCTCTTTGAGTTTGTCTTGTTCGGAGAGGCAAAGCGCCAGCAGGGCATGCACAAAGGGTTCATCGGGGCTTTGGTAGAGTACTTCGCGCAGCTCCCGCTCGGCTTGGCCATAGCGGGACTGCTGGATCAAGAGCTGAATGCGTTCGTAAGAGGGGGTGAACATGGCCTGTTTGAGCTAGAGTTTGAGATAGTGCAAAACGTCATCGTAAAACCCACTCTGATTGGCGTAGAGGGCATAATTGCGGGCACTGGTCAGCCATTCTTGCACCGTTGAACGGGTCAGTTTGAGGGCCTGAAGCAGATCTTTTTGCCGCAGCGGAGCGGGACTGCCACTTTTGATCGCTTCCCGCAGCCGCATTTCGACGGCCCGATCAACCAGGGCCTTGAGATCGGCCCCCGACAGGCCATCACTCTTTTTGGCCAATGTGGTGTAATCGATGCCCTCGGTGGGTTTGCCACTGAGAATCAGCTTGAGGATGGCTTCGCGGCTCTCCTGATCGGGGGGCGGCACAAACAAAATCCGATCAAAGCGGCCCGGACGGCGAAAAGCGGGGTCGAGATGCCAGGGGGCGTTGGTGGCAGCCAGAATCAGGACCCCTTCGTTGCGGGCCTGAATGCCATCGAGTTCGAGCAAAAACTGGTTGATCAGGTGGCGGCCTGCACTCTGGCGCATGTCGCTGCGGCTTGCGCCCAAGGCATCTACTTCGTCAAAGAACAGCACACAGGGCGTGCTGGCCCGGGCCTGTTCAAAGATCTGGTGCAAATTGCGTTCACTCTGGCCCATCCACATGTCCAAGATATCGTTGATGCCCACGGCCAAAAACGAGGCATTGACCTCTCCGGCGGTGGCGCGGGCCAAATGGGTCTTGCCGCAGCCAGGGGGGCCATACATCAAAATGCCACCGCCTGCACTTTTGCCATAAGCGGCATAGAGTTCGGGGTGTTTGAGCGGGTGAATGATCTTGAGTTCGATTTCTTCTTTGACCTGGCTCATTCCCCCCACATCGGCAAAGCCCAAATCGGGTTTTTCCAGGGGCAAAAATCCAGGTTCTTCGCGAAAAGACTGGGCGGGTACGCGTTCCAATTCAGACTCTGCTGCCAATTGAAAGAACGAGAGATGGGGGAGATCGACATCTGGGGGAGCTGGCAGTTCAGGGGCTTGACTCAGCGGCGGATCTGGCGGTTCATAGAAGGGAATCCGGCTTTCGAGATCGGGGTCGTGCAGGCCAGGTTGCAATTCGCGGGCTTTCAGGTAATGGTGGGTTGCACGGCCAATATCTCCTTTGCGGGCCATCAGATGGGCCGCGAGCAAATGGGCCTGGGCCGAAGGATTGGGTTCCGCCAGCAAATCTTCGACCAGGACCAGTGAGGCCGAGTGTTTTTCCTGTTTGAGAAAGGCCTCGGCCAAAGCCAGTTTGATACCCAGATCTTGGGGCGAAAGTTTGAGGGCCAAACGGTATTCTTGCTCCGCGCCCAGCAGGTCTCCACCCGCCATGAGAATATCTCCCAGGTGTTTGTGCAAATGGGGATTGTCGGGGCTGGCTGACAGTGCGGCGCGCAGCGATGCGACCAATTCTTCATTAAAGGGCATGGGCGGCTCCAAAGGGTTTAAACATTTTTTTCCAATTGCCAGATGCCCGACCAATTGTCGGGAGCTATTTCGGGCAGTTCATGCAGGCGGTGCAAGAGATTTTGGGCCAGGATATCTTGGCTGAGTTGGGGGGATGCCAAACAAGAGCGGGCCTGGGCAAATTTCCCCAGGCGGTAGAGTTGCAGGGCCTGTAAATAGGCCTGAAACTGCGATTCAACCCCGGGACTCAAACTGTGTTCTTCCCAGGAATAGAGCGTCACAGGCTCTTCTTTGCCTGCGACCCGTACGGTATCTACTTCGCGCAAAAAGGGTCGGCAACGCTGGGTTTTGGCCTGCAGGGCTTGGCTGACCAAAATCTGGGTCCCATATTCTTTGTTGCAGTATTCCAGCCGGGAGGCCAAATTGACCGTATCGCCAAAGAGGTCGAGGGATTCTTGCTCGGCATAACTGACTTCGCCCACATGAATGCCTACCCGCAGGCGCAGATGTGGGTAAGCCGTCAGTTGCCGAAATCCGCGCACAGCTTCCCAGGCAAAGGCCACAGCCTGATCTGGGGGAGAGAGGGTATTGGGCTGTTGGGGACCCAATCCAAAGGCACACATCAGGCCGTCACCCAAATTTTTGATCGGGATGCCCCTGTGAATCAAGGCCCGGTCTTCGAGTTTGGCGATCTCAGCCTGGATAAAGAGATTAAAGGCCTCGCCATAGCGCTCGGCCAGGCCAGTGGAATTGGCCAAATCCAAAAACAGCACCACACATTCGCGTGGATAGGGCTCAGGGGGGTGGGGAGCAGGCAAAACTTGAAAACTTTGGTCTCCCAATTGAATCAGATCCTGAGCCCGAATCACAGATTGGCTGACCCGCACCTGATTGAGCAAAACACCATTGGTGGAGTGCAAATCGCGCACCCGGTAATGGCCGCCAAATTTGTAAATGGCGAGATGGTACCGGGAAATCATCTTCGAATTGAGGGTGAGGGTACAGCCTGTGTCACGGCCCAACAGCACAGGTGCCAGACCGAGCGGGTATTGCAACCCCATCCCCTTGAGCATCAGACCTGCCTCTGAAACCATCTCTTCGACCATGCCCAAATCGCCGATGATCGTGGCCTCTTCATCCCAGTCATCCAGATCTGCCTGTGGGGACGTGGGTAGAAATTTGTCCACGGTAGAGGGGTCCAATTTTTCGGTGCTCATGCCCGGCTGATGCGCTCCCAAACGGTTCATTATTCACGTCTTGAGTTTTCTCTCATTGTAACGGATCCCAAGGGCTTTGTCTCAACTCTCAGGCTTTCACCGTTTGAATTGTAATCTTGCGCATAGTTCTGATTTGCCCAGTAAGGGTATAATCAAGCAGAGTTAAAAGCAACATGCAAACATTACAAATTATCCTGATCTTTCTCAGCTTTGCCGGCCTGACCCTGCTGATGGTTACCCGTCTTTTGCCCGCTCTCTTGGCTTTGCCCCTTTTGGCTGTGCTCTTGGCACTGGCCGGAGGAGTGCCTTTGAATTATGTCTTGGAATATGTGGTCGGTGGAGGCCCCGCTAAGCTCTCAGGGGCCTATGTTGTGGCCCTTTTTGGGGGCATGTTGGGTGCCATTTTACAAAAAACCGGTGTGGCCGAAAACTTTATTAAAAAAGGCGCTGAACTGTCTGGGGATAATCCCTGGTTGATCTCCGTGACGATGTTGGTGCTGATTATTTTGCTCTTTTCAACCTTGGGCGGCCTGGGCGCGATTATTATGGTGGCCACCATTGTACTGCCCGTGTTGGTCTCTGTGGGGGTGGGTCCGCTCACCACTGTGGGGATCTTTTTATTGGGCATTTCGATCGGGGGGACCCTCAATGTAGGCAATTGGGCCCTTTATACCGAAGTCATGAAAATCAAACCCGAACAGGTTCGTCCCTTTGCCCTGATCATCTTTGCCATCGTCTTTGCCCTATCGCTGGTGTATATCACTGTACAGCTCTGGCGCGATGGCCACGATCTCAATTTCAAAAAGTTAGCCCTCAACGGGGCCGGCATTCTGGCCCTGGGTGCCGGTGCTGTGGCCCTCTGGGGCTTGGGCCTGAGCAATGATATGCGTTCGCTGCTGATGGGCGGCCTGGGCAATGTGTTTGTGGCCCTGCAGTGGGGGGTTGGTTTGGGCCTGATCGCACTTTTGGGACTGGTTGGCTACCGCGCCACGCAGGGCCAAAATCACAAAGGAGAGGTGCATTGGAGCGCTTTTCTGGGGCCTGTGCTGCCGCTGATCTTGATTCTCTTGTATAACGTCAATTTTGTTGCTGCTTTTGTGGTGGGTCTGCTCTATGTCTTTCTTGCGACCTGGCGCAAAGGCCATTTAAACGTCTTGATTCAGTCTTGTTTAGAAGGCTCTGCCATGGTGATGCCCGCGGTGATTTTGATGTTTGGGATCGGTATGATTCTGATTGCCATTATGGGGCCCGGCGGCGATTTGCCCAAAGAGGCCTTTCCCAATGGTTGGCCGGTCCTCAAACTCATTCAGCCACTGGTTCAGGCCATCATTCCCAAACACCCCTTGGTCTACGTTTTGATGTTCAGTTTGCTCGCTCCCTTGGCGCTGTACCGGGGCCCCCTTAATCTCTGGGGCATGGGGTTTGGGCTGGCGACTGTCTTTCTGGCCGCGGGCCTGCCTCCTACTGCGGTCATGGGCCTGCTGATGTCTGTCGGTCAGGTGCAGGGCATCTCCGATCCCACCAATACCCAAAATGTCTGGCTGGCCAACGAAATGCGTGTAGACGTACAGAAAGTGCTTTGGAATACCTTGCCTTATGCCTGGGGAGCAGCCAGTCTGGGCCTCATGGCCTCTGCTAGCCTGTATTTGCGGGGCTAAACAATAAACGATGCGTAAAATTAAAATTGGTATTGATGTCGGCGGCACCTTTACCCATGCTGTTGCCATGGATATTCGCAACCAGCAATTGGTGGGCAAAGCCTGTGTTCCGACCAGCCACAAAGCCGCAGAGGGTGTCGCACGGGGAGTGGTTGATTCGTTACAAGCTCTGCTCGAACTCACGGATATTCAGATACCCGAGATCATCCTGATCGCCCACTCCACCACCCAGGCCACCAATGCCCTGCTCGAAGGGGATGTGGCCCTTGTTGGGATTATCGGGCTCGGAGCGGGCTTAGAGGGCCTGCGTGCCCGCCAAGAAACCCACCTCAACGGGATTGAATTGGCTCCCGGCAAGATCCTGCCCACCCGTTTTCGCTTTGTCGATACCGCCAAAACTGAGTTAAATGAGGCCAAAATTCGTGAGTTGATTCGCGATCTGGCTGCCGAGGGAGCACAGGTCTTTGTTGCCTCTGAGGCCTTTGGCGTGGACAATCCCGAGCGCGAAGATCAGATTGTCAAAGTCGCAGAGAGTATGGGCTATTTGGCCACCGCAGCCAGTCGTATTTCTCGGCTTTATGGCCTGCGCGTGCGCACCCGCACAGCGGTGCTCAATGCCAGTATGATGCCCAAAATGCTCGAGACCGCCAATATGACCGAAAAAGCCATTCGCGAGAGTGGAATCAAAGCTCCTTTGATGGTCATGCGCTCCGATGGTGGCATTATGGACATTGCCGAGATGCGCAAACGCCCGATTCTGACCATGCTCTCAGGGCCAGCCGCAGGTGTGGCTGCGGCTTTGATGTTTGCCCGTGTCTCTGATGGCATCTTTATCGAAGTGGGGGGCACCTCCAGCGATATTTCGGTGATTCGCAATGGCAAACCCCAGATTAAATCGGCGCAGATAGCGGGGCAACGCCTTTATTTACAGACCCTCGATGTGCGCACCTTGGGCATTGCCGGCGGCTCAATTCCACGCATGAAAGGCCAGGCCATCCACGATGTCGGGCCTCGCAGTGCCCATATTGCCGCTTTGGCTTATCCTTCTTACGATCCCAACCCCGACTTTAGCAGCTTGGAAATGGAATTGATCACCCCCAAACCTGGTGACCCCAATGATTATCTGGCGTTGCGCCGGGGAGATGGGCGATATACGGTTACCCCTACCGAGGCCGCTTGGTATTTGCAATTGGTCAAAGAGGCAGGGCATGGCGAGGCCAATGCGGCGGGAGTTAAGTCTGTGATTGAAACCCTGGCTGCACGCTTGAGTCTGACCGGAGAAGCTTTGGCACAGGCGATTTTAAACCGGGCGGCAGACAAGATCAAACCTGTGCTCAAACAATTGATGCGTGAATACAAACTGACCCCGGATATGACCCAATTGGTGGGTGGTGGCGGGGGAGCCTCTGCGCTGGTGCCTTTTACGGCCCAAGCGATGAATTTGCCCCATTTTATTGCTGAACATGCCGAGGTGATCTCCGCAATCGGTGCGGCTTTGGGGATGATTCGCGATTCGGTCGAGCGCAATTTGCTCAACCCCAGCAATGACGAAATTTTGGCCTTGCGCCAGCAGGCCTTTGATTCTGTCGTGGCCATGGGGGCCATTCCTGAAAGCGTTGAAGTCTCGATAGAAATAGACAGCCAGAACCGCAAGGTGCGGGCCATTGCCATGGGTTCCAGTGATATGCGCAGCCGGGAAAGCGATGCAGTTAATCTAAGTGAGGCCGATTTGCGGGCCTTGGCTGCCCGCTCACTGCAGATTGCTCCCGATGCCATCTGCGATTTTGGCCAATCCAGGCATTTACTGGCTTTGGGCCAAACCTGGACCGAAAAGCGCTTATTGGGTCTGTTTAAGCGCCAAACCAAACGGCTGCGTGTTTTGGACCGTGAGGGCACCATTCGCTTGCAATTGCGCGATGCTGAGGCTTTTGCTTTGCCCCTGGACCAGGTTCCGGCACAGATTCGCACAGCCCTCGAAGAAATGACGGCTTATGGTGATGCCGGTGGCCTTTTGCCTGACCTCTATCTCTTGGCTGGGCCCCGTATTATCGACCTGACAGGTTTGCTGAGTGAAAGTCAAATTTTGGCCCTTTTGGCGATTGAAACCAAAGCCTTTCAGGCCGATGAGCCCTGTGTCTTATTGGCCTGCGCCAAATAAGCTGACTCCTACAATTTGCCTCTTGTAATTTCTGCTCAGGTGCTTTATGCTGAGTGGGTTGACATATGTTTGACTGGAATTAATTGAAAAAACATACGTCAAACTTGTGTCAGACCTCATAATAATTTATAGACACAGGTTTCTACTGCGTTTATACCAACCTCTCCAGATTACAAGGAGTTTATCCATGTCTACCTTAACAGCAGAAGAAAACAATACCCCCAAATTCTCTGTCAAACAGGCTTCCGAATTGACGGGCCTGACCCTCAACCAAGTCAGGCTTTGGGAGCGTCGCTACAACTTGATTTGCCCCAAGCGTGCGGCCAATGGCTACCGCCTTTATTCCCAAAACGATCTGGACATTTTAAATTATGCCCTGCGTGAAACCCAAAAAGGCGTGGGGATTCAAACCGTGGCCGAACAAGTCCAAACTGGACGTGAAGAAATTTTGGTCAAAATCCAGCAAAAAAAAGCCCCCGCCTTTAAAGAGATCAAAGCCGATGACGCCTTTCAGGTGCCCCAACTCGAAAAAATGTTACAGGCCGTGCAAAATGGTGATCCGGTTCAATTTGAACGCCTTTTGGTACAGGCCCAGGCTGGGCACACTTTTGCTGAATCCTTGCGTGGAATTGACCTGCCCGTTTTGGCCCGGATTGGTGAATTGACAAGTCATGGAAAACTCTCCATTGCCTGTTCTCATCTGGCCTCTGCAATTATTCGGCGCAGGATTCTTTCCCATGTGCACAATCTGGGCATTCCCAAAAACAGTCAATCGGTGATGTTGGCCTGTGCCCCACTGGATTATCACGAGTTGGGGCTCTTGTGCTGTCTTTTGGAGTTGACCCAGGAGTTGATTCCGACTGTGTATTTTGGGGCCAATTTGCCCTTCTCGGAGCTGGTTCTCTATGCCGAAAAGGCCAAACCCTCTGCTATTTTGCTTTCGGTGGTGGCTCCAATGACTGACCGAGACGCCCAAAATCTGACCAATCAGATTCAAAAAAAATTGCTCAAAATTACCCCGGTGGCCGTGGGAGGCTACGAAGCCGAAAAACGCCGCCATCTCTTTGAAGCTTCGGGGATTCATGTCACCCGGCAGATTCAAGATATTTTTAAATGGCGGCCGATTCGCATCTTAAAAACCCAAGAATCTTGAGAAGGATTTAAAATAAGCTGCGGTAATCGGGTTGGGTGAGCCCCACCAGACCGCGTTGGGAACCGCGTACAAAAGCCAGCATTTCGAGCATTTCTGGGGTGCTGGCTTGAGTCTTGAGGTTCTCAAGGGCCTGGGCCACAGCCAACTGTTTGCGGTAGATTTCCTGAAAGGCCAGTTTGAGCTCTTGGCGACTGGTAACACCCACCCCATGGCGGCGCAAGCCAACGCTGTTGAGACCATAGACCCGGGGAGGTGAACCCACCGCCATTAAAAAAGGCGGCACATCTTGGCAAACCCGCGACATAGCGCCGATCATGGTCATGCGCCCGATCCGCACAAATTGGTGAATACCACTCATGGCCCCAATCACCACATCATAGCCGATTTCGACATGGCCACCCAGGGTGGCTCCGTTGGCCAGCACAATTCGGCTGCCCAATTGACAATCATGGGCCACGTGGGCGTAAGCCATGAAGAGATTTTCATCTCCAATTTGGGTGATGGCACCTGCAGCCGTAGCACGGTTGATTGTGACAAATTCGCGAATGCGGTTGCCCCTGCCTATTTCCAGCCAAGAAACATCTTCTTCGCGGTGTTTGAGATCCTGGGAGGGGCTGCCCACCACTGCATGGCTGGCCACACGGCAATCAGGCCCCAAGCGGGTATAATCGCCAATCACAGCATGGGGCGAGAGACGGCAACCGCTGCCTATCACACTTTCTTTGCCAATGATCACATAAGCCCCAATCTCTGCTCCAGGTTCAATCTGGGCGGTGGCATCGATCTGAGCTGTGGGATGAATTTGGGGCTGGGCAACCATTCGGGTTTTAAGGGCTGGGTTCATTTTTGCTCAAACAAAACAGCAGTTCACCTTCGGAGACGGGGTGCTTGTCCACCCGTGCTGAGGTGCGTATCTTGCCCATATTGCCGTGAATCTTGAGGATCTCTGCTTCGAGAATCAACTGGTCGCCGGGCACTACCGGGCGGCGAAAACGAACCTTGTCTACCCCGGTCAAAAGGGCCAGCTTTTCGCCAGGGGGTGCCAATTGCATTAAAAGCACGCCCCCGAGTTGGGCCATGGCCTCAATGATCAGCACCCCTGGCATAATCGGATGACCGGGAAAATGGCCCGCAAAAAAGGGTTCGTTGGCACTGACATTTTTCAGGCCAATCGCCCGCTTGCCCGCTTCAAATTCAAGCACACGATCAATCAACAAAAACGGGTAGCGGTGGGGAAGCAATGCTTGAATCGCAAGAATGTCCAAAGTGCGGCTATTTTCGGGGGGCTTATCTTCCACTGCTCGTTTTTCCATGCCAATTTCCATGCCAAGATTTTACCATTGTAACATGGGCCTCATGGCCTGTACGGTAGGCTTTGATCCGCGCCAGCGGAAATGCACCCAAGAGGGCCATATCTCCGATTAAATCGAGGATCTTGTGACGAACGGGTTCGTCGGGCCAACGCCAATCAGGGGCGGGAGCCTGGTCTTCAATCACCAAAGCATTGTCGCGGCTGCCTCCCTGGGCCAATCCCGTCGCTTGGAGCTGTGCCACTTCGTTTAAATAGACAAAGGTGCGGGCCCCAGCAATCTCTGCCATAAACGCCTCGGGAGACCAGATAAAATGAAAATTTTGGGCCAAAGTTGGCGGGCCTGCATAGTCGATGCCATATTCGATTTCAAGCTGATCTGCGGGTTCCCAGTGCAGCGATGTCCCCTGCTCTTCCCATTGGCCAGGCTCAGGTCGAAAAAAAATCCGTTTCTGCGGCAAGGACTGAATGCCTGCGGCTTGAATCTCCTTGGCAAAAAGCAAGGCGCTGCCATCCAAGATCGGGATCTCTGGCCCATCCAGTTCCAATTGTGCGGAAGAAATCCCCAGCCCCATCAAGGCTGCCAAGAGATGTTCAACGGTCTGCAGGGTGACGGTGCCCAATTGCAAGCTGGTACAATAGCGGGTTTGGCTCACAGAACCTGCGTTTAAAGGCAAGTGTTGCCCCTGACTCAGTAGAAAATAACCCGGCTGGTGGTGGGGCGAAAGGGCGAGACGGACACGCTGCCCGCTGTGCAAACCCACACCCTGCCAATCAATGCGGCGGGCAAGAGTCCAGTGATAGTCTAAGTCGTGGGATTTCATAAATGCTCAAAAGCTGAAAAAAAATCGGGATGACACGATTCGAACGTGCGACCCCCTCGTCCCAAGCGAGGTGCGCTACCAAGCTGCGCTACATCCCGATGTGATTTTTATATTACCACACCCTGTGCGGAAGCACATCCCTTTGCAGTTTTTAGGGCGTTTTCTTTGAGACCGATTCTCTGATTAATTTTGCAAAATTCATTTTTTTACCAATATACTTGGATCCTTCAATTGAAAGATGTTTGTCATCGCGGTAAATATAACCCCCCTTTGCTTCAACCTCACATTCTTGAGCATGACACAGCCCCTGTTCCAACCAGACAACAGGGTAATCCTGTTCCAGCTTTTTTAAGAGGCGAATGACATCACTGTAGTGGGTTTGATAGTCAGTGACATAAATTTTACAGGCCTCGGCCCGCTCATGAGAGTAATAAAAGGGCCGCGCAATACAACTCCCCAGGTTTTCTCCATTTTTAGGGGGCGGAGAGAATAAGATGGGTTTGACGCCCAATTCAGTCAATTGATTTAGTGTTTTTCTGAGTTTGCTTTCGACAAGTTCAAAACTTACAGGGGTTGTCTTTCTGTAGTTTCGGAGATTTTTGCATGAGCAAAGAGAAAGGGCGTATTCTGAAAGGTGTCTAAGCATCTCAGGAGGTACGCCCTATGGATATTTTACAGGA
>JBIKWL010000267.1:0-4281 GCA_044356335.1 Candidatus Sericytochromatia bacterium | reverse complement strand
GGCGCTGGTAACAGTGGCCGACGGGCAGTGAGGGCAATACCCTGAAGGGGCCAAAGACGTGAGGGAAACGGGCTCAGCCTCGGCTGTAGCAACGGATCCGTTCAAAGGGAAACACCCTGAAGCCGTGAGAATCGGCAAGAGGGTCAAGTTTAGAAGAAGCCGAAAGGTCTGTTCTGGAACCGCTTGAACGGGGGGAAATCCCTGGGGGTCTGGCAAAAAGCCTGAAGAGGGAGCTGCAGAGTGCAAACTATGCGGCTAGTTTCTTCCAGATGGCGTCAGACGCGTACGACACCCGCAAGGGCAAACGCGAGCAGACGTGAGGGTCCTGAAAGGGAAACAACCCGGCTGGATGCAACGAAGACCTCAGGAGGCCGTGGACGTAGAAATTCGCTTCAACTCCGAAGTTTGTTTCATTTTTTGCCGTGGTTTCAAGGCTCTCCAGCAATTGTACCCACGCCTGAATCGGCCTCCACGGCAATCTGGTTGTTGAGTAGCTTCAAGCGCAGCCCCTGGGCCTGGCGTAATGGTTCTGTCAGTAAAAAATGTGCCAGAGGCACAGCCACGGCTTGCTCTAACACACGATGCAAAGGCCGGGCGCCGTAGTCTTTGTGAAAACCCTGCTGGGCCAGATAATCGACCACAGCGGGTTCCCAACTCAGGTGTAATTGGCGCTGTAACAGTCCCTGGCGTTGCCCCAATTGCAGCAAAGCCTGCTCGGCAATTTCATGGATCGCTTCTGGGCCCAGGGGGTTGAAGCTGACCACCGCATCCAGCCGGTTGTAAAATTCAGGCCGGAAATAGGCGCGCACAGCTTTGTCATAGTCCACCCGATCAGTGGCATGAAAGCCAATGGCAGGGCCACGCACAGCGCCCAAATTGGAGGTCAAGACGATCACTGAATTGCAGAAATAGGTGGTGCGGCCAAAGCGATCGGTCAGCCGCCCTTCATCAAACAGGCTCAAAAACAGGTCAAAGACTTCGGGCGCAGCTTTTTCAATTTCGTCCAACAGAATCACTGCAAAGGGGTATTGCCGGGCCTGCAAGAGCCATTCTGCCGGTTCGCCGTTGGGCTGGGTCAATAATTGTTCCGCCGCCCCTGCGCTGTTGTATTCACTCATGTCCAGGCGGATCAAACGCTCTTTGCTGCCCGAGCCAAATAATTTTTCTGCCAAAACTTTGACCAGTGCGGTTTTTCCGACCCCCGTGGGGCCGCAAAACAAGAGCACTCCCAAGGGCTTGCCGGGGTCATTTAATCCCGTTTTGACCATCAGCACGGTTTGGGTCAGGCTTTGACAGGCCTGGGGCTGCCCTTTGATTTGGGCCTCAAAGTCTGCCAAAATCTCTGCAGGAGACCAGAGCACGGCATCATTTAAAAGGGCTTGATCGACCTGTAAAAAAGCGGCAAACGCGCTCAAGACATCGGCAAAATCCAAATGTCTTTGTGCTTGGGTTTGGCTTTGTTCACAGAGCTTGCGAATAAAATCCCCTGCCTGGCCAGGCAGGCTTTGGTAGGGCAACCAGCGGCGAAACAAATGGTAAATACTGGTTGCGAGATGATGCTCTGTCCGGATCTGGCTCTGACGGGCACTGTCTTTTAAAATCTGCTCAAGCACCGCAATTGCCTGGGGTTTTTCCAATGGTTTCAGCAAATAGGGCCTGAGTTTCTGGGTCAGCCCTGGCAAGAGACGGCGGCAGGCCTCCCACTCTTCGGGGGTACATTCAATGATCAGCTGAAGATCGCCCTGTTGCAATTCATTCAACAAATAAGCGCCAATCCCCGATTGGGGACTGCTGCCCCCGAGGCTGATCAGGTCCACCAGGCCCTCGACGCAGAGTGTGCCTTGAACCCGGCTCAACTCTTGCAAGACTTGCTGAAGGCGCTCTTCCCACTGTCCCAAATAGCGCATACCCGCAATCAGGTAAGGTGCACGGGTCGACCAAAACTGAGGCAGCGGTTTTTGCTTCTGCCCCAGTCTGCGAATGACCTCTGTTAAAAGCAGGCTTTTGCCAACCCCACTGGGGCCAATCAGCGCAATCGCCCCGCCCTGTTCTAACAGGCGCATCAATTCGCCAATTTCCACTTCGCGTTCGAGGGCCCGTCCGATTCCGGCCCCCCGTTTATGCAAAGGGGTGGCCACGGTGGGCAAATAGCGAAGCGCTCCCTCTGCCTCAGCACTGGGCAGATCGACTGACCCTGAAATCCGGATAAAATCCAGCCGAAAGCCAGAAGCGGCCAAATAGTCATGTGGGTTTTGGCCTGATTCTTGCTGGAAAAAATCCTGTATATGGTGCATCACGAGTTGGGGCAAAGTCTCGACATCATGGAAATAAAAGAGTTTGGCAAAGAGCGGCAAAAAAGCCACGCTATAGCCATACATGCGGCCATGTACACAGGGCACCGGCAGTGATATCGGGCTGCTGTCGTAAAAGCTGCGCCCGCCAATTTCATAACGGGGCAATAATTTCACCTGAACCATCAGCAGCGTGGGATCCCGAATTTCTGTGGGCAGATCCCAGGGGTTTTGCTGTTGCTGCCAGCTCAACCCGTTTTTGAGATCGTGCAAAGCCTCTTTTGCTGAGGCGGCAACAGCCACCTGTTGTTCAGCCTGAATCAAGACAGCGGTGGTCTGTTGGCTGAGATCTTCCCAGAGCAAAACAGGCAATTTAGTCAGACCCATGGCTGACCTCCACTTGGTCCATTTGTTCTGCTTGTTCCACTTGTTCGACTTGGCGCATGTGGTTCAAGAGCCATAGCTGGCGCATGTCTGCCGGGGGCGGGAAGCCGTGTTTAAACAGCACGCCGGAGCGCAAATCGAGCAGGGTGGCACTGGCATAGAGGCGAATCAGGTGATTGGGGCCGATGGGATCGCTGCGCAAGTCCTTTACAGCTTGTTCCAGTGGCGTTTCCGGCGGCAGGTTTTGGCAAATCACCCGCACAGGCAACCAGGGCTCATACACGGCATCAAAGAGATGAATTCCGGCTTCCAGCGAGGCCAGCGCCAGGGCATGAAAACCCCGTATCAGGAGCATGGTGCCCGCTGCGGGCTGCGGGTCTGGATCGAGTAGGGTCACTTCCAGGCCTGGCAATACTTCAAAAACCTGATGGTATAAGCGCGCCAAAGAGGCGATGTCCCAGTCTGTTTGTACTGGGTAATCGGGAATGGGTTTGATCAACATCAGCACCGTTTGCTCGTCCGCTTGGCTTTGCTGGGCCATCCTTTCAGCCAGGGCCATCTGCTGACGCAAGAGCAAAAGGCTTTGGGGCTCTTGGCTATACGGCTCGGCGTGGTCACGCAGCTCTTTGAGATAGGCCTGCAGGTCTTGGGCTGCCCAGAGTTTGTCCAGCCGGGTGCGGGGGCGAGATGTGTCTTGTAAGAGGCCTTGCCGGGCCCTTTGCAAATTGCCTGGCCGCACCAAATCCGGGGTTTTGCGCTCTATCTGCAAGCGCAGGGTCTCTAGATCGGCTTGTAAGCTTTGGGCCAACTCTTGCAATGAGTAAAGATGAAAGGTGCGGCTGTCCAGTTGGGTCGAGACCTGGCGCTGTTGTGGCAATTGACTGCGCAAACAGGCAAAGATCTCAGCCAAGCGCTGCTCCAGTTCGGCCAGAATCAAAGGGAGTGAAGGGGAAGACGTATTCGCATTGAGTGTCGCCGATTCTGGCCAATGGGGAATTTCTTTGAGAGCTTCGGCTTGCCAGGTTAAGAGACCTTCGGGGTCTGCACTCAGACGAAACAGGGTCATATCCTGGGTGGATCGTCCTGCCAGCAGCGCCGCCAGCGGCATGGCCACCTGTCGCTCCAAATGACGCTTGAGATAGCGGGCCCCCAAATCAGGGTGATAGCCAGAATGGGCCAAGGCCTGCAGGGCACTCTGTTCCAATTGAAAAATACATTTGCGCCGGCTGAGGCCCTGTCGACCCAAGATTTGCTGTAGGCCTTTGCGGGCCAGATCCAGCATAAATTCAGGCTTTAAAGGCATAAACGGCAAAACATGGTCCAAGCGGTTGAACAATTCAGGCCTGAAAAAAGCCTGGGCCTTCTGGCGATAATGCTGATTCACGTTTTGGATTTCTGGATTAAAACCCAGGCGCGAGTTGAGTTCTCCCGCACCCAGATTGGAGGTTAAAATAATCAGGGCATTGCTAAAATGGGCCACCCGGCCATGGGCATCGGTCAACCGGCCCTCGCCGAGGATTTGCAACAAGAGATCAAACACACCCGGATGGGCCTTTTCGATTTCGTCCAGCAGAATCACCGCAAAAGGGGATTGGCGAATGGCCTG
>JBIKWL010000130.1:0-14737 GCA_044356335.1 Candidatus Sericytochromatia bacterium | reverse complement strand
CGAACAGATTCCGATTGTGCACCCCAACACGCTTCTACAGGCCAAACAGGGAGATAGAGTCAAGCCCTATCGCATCTTAATTGCCGATGACACAGCCACCAACCGAGAAGTGGTCGAAGCCCTCTTAAAAGAATTTGCCTTTGAAATTTACCAGGCCTGCAATGGCAAGGAAACCCTTGAGCAATACGAACAATTTAAACCCGATTTGATCCTACTGGATATCAGCATGCCCCTGTTAAATGGCTTTGATGTGCTCAAATCCCTGCGCGAAACAGATCAAACTACCCAGGTGGTGGCGCTCACCGCCAGCGCCTTCGAAGAGGATCGCTTGAAGATCATGGAAGCTGGCGCCCAAGATTTTGTGCGCAAGCCCTTTGATGTCGATGAATTGCTCGAAAAAATCCACAGGTATCTGGGGATAAGCTACCAGCAACCCGAACAAAGTCAGACGCTGGCCGCTCCCCAAACCCAAGCCCCCGAAACGACACAAAGAGTACTGCTCAGTATTTTGGTGCCTCTGGAAGAGGCCATTTTAATGGGCGATTACGAAAAGGTGCTGTCTTTATTACAGGGATTGGAGCCCGCTGAATCGATCAACAACCTGATTGCCCTGGCTGAACAATACCAATATGAAGCGCTATTGGACTACCTGGAAGAACTTAGCCTATCACAGCCCTAAAGACAGAGGTTGATCGTGTAAAAACGCGATCAGGTCTTTCCAGAGGGTGCCTGCCGCCCGACCCACCACCAGACCAATATGCCCGCCATTGAGCAGATAGGGCGTGTATTGGGACTGCGAAAGGACTTCGCCACAGGTCTCCAATGAGGCCACAGGAATGATCCAATCGTGTTTGGCGACCACCGCCAAAACCGGACAGGTAATCTTGCGGCAATCAGCCACCTGGTCGTTGAGGCTGATCGGCCCTTTGCGCAGGGCGTCTTCTTTGATGCAGAGCTGCATGAGCTGCTGAAAGGCCTTGCCGGGCAAGTCAGGGGTGTCGTTGGACCATTTTTCGACGGGCAAAAAATGCTCCATGAAGGTGTCTTGATCGTAGTTTTGCCAGAAGTCGCGCTCTTTTTTGAGAATCTGGGCGGGTCGCACCGAATTAAAAAAGAGCTTGAGCTCCCGGCCTGACATCAATTGGCCCTCTAACAGCGCGGGCGGTAAATTTTGATGGGAGACAATCGTCTGCAGCACCCCGCCTTTGTCGTTGCCCAAAATCGGCGTCAGCAGAATCAGACGTTCGACATGTTGTGGCTCCAAAGCGGCGTAGAGCGTGGCAAAGGTGGCGCCCATACAATAGCCCAGAATCGGCAATTTTTCTTGGCGGTGGCGGCGCAGAACCTTGCGCACACAGCGCTTGAGAGTTGTCACCAAATCACCCAAACTGGCCATACCCATGTCGGGCGTGGGATCGCCCCAATCGAGCAAGTAGACATCGTAGCCCTGGGCGCAGAGGAATTCAATCAAACTGCGACCGGGGCGCAGGTCAAAGATATAAGGCCGGTTGATCAGCGAATACACCAATAAAATCGGGGTGTTTTGCGCCTGCTGGCCGGGATAGAGATAGAGGGAGTGGGGCCCTTCCTGGTAGACACAGGTCCGGGGGGTGAGCCCCACTTCGATCTGATCGACGTCCCCAATGAACTCAGGGCCGTATTGCAGACGGATGCGGGTTTGTTCCGCAAGCGTCTGCAAGAGCTTGGAGGGGTTTTTAAGCGAGAAGGGAAGGGCGTCCATCTAACCACTCTACCACCAAAGTCACAAGCTTGCCAAAGAGGCGGCTCGAAGCAATAATTCCCACGTGGCCACCGGGCATGTGCGCTGCGGTCACGTCTTCGCTGCCGACCTTGTCATTTAAAGGCAGACAGGCTTCGGGCGGTGCAATATGGTCGTTATCTGCGACAATATTTAAGACCGGACAGGTGACATTTTTGAGCAAAGCGTGGTGCTTGCCAATCCAAAGCTCGTCTTTGAAGAGACGGTTGTCTTGGTAGAGCCAGTGGATATAGTCCTGCCAGGTCCCACCGGGGAAGGGGATATTGTCGTTGACCCATTCTTCGAGGATAAAAAAGGAATCCAGCAGATCGTCATTGTCCTGTTTTTCCCAGGCATTCTGCCATTTGCGCACAGCCTGAGCCGGACGCAGAGAGGTAAAGCCATTTTGGACCAGATCAGGCGGCACATTGCCAATGGCGTCGACCAATTGGTAGGGGTCGAGGTATTTTTGCTGCGTCCAGAGGCCCATAATCCCCGTTTGGGAAAAGTCCACGGGCGCAGTTAAGGCAATCAAACCCGCCACGTCTTGCGGGAAAATCGAAGTATAGATATTGGAGATAATCCCCCCGAGGCAATAGCCAAAGAGCACAGGCTTGCGGCCACCGGCATCGCGGGTCACTTTGCGCACAATGCGGCGCATTGGGCCTGTGAACAGATCCGCAAAAGTCATCCAGCGGTCTTCTTCGGTGGCGGTGCCCCAATCGACCAAGTAGACCTCATAACCCGCTTCACTGAGGGCCTTACACAGGCTGTTTTTTTCACTCAGATCGAGGATATAGTGGCGGTTGATCAGGGCTGGAATCAAGAGCAGAGGCACCTTTTTGGAGGTCTCAGGGCTGTTGGTTTTCCAGACGGTGAGTTTGTTCTCCTGGTAAATCGGGTGCATCGGCGTCACAGCTTGGCGTTCGTAGCTCAGGGCCTTGCGCACCAGCGGCGGATAATACTGCAGAAGGGGATTGTCTTCACTCAGCTTGGGCATTTCCAGACTTATTAACACGTTTGGGCTCCTCCTTGGATTTGCTTGAGACCGTTGCTTTTAAATCAGCCAGTTCAGATTCCATGCTGTCGAGACGCTCGTTGAGTTCGTCTCTTTCAAAACGCCACTCACTCAGCAGGGTGTTGATCTGGTGCAGGGTGCGCTGTTGCATTTGCTGATTGGGCAATTGCCAAAGCGAAAGCAGAGATTCCATCTGTTTGTTCCACTGCTGGCGCAGGGCCAGATTGTTGCGCATGAGTTGCCCCATGCCATTGAGGTAAAAAGGATTGCTCCACAATTGGTCAAAATAGGTGCCAATCAGTTTGTCGATTTGGTTTTCCCGCGTCTCTTTTTTCATACTCTTTTATCCTTTGTTTAAAAACCGGCGGTTAAGCCACCGTCTACATAAAGAACCTGTCCAGTAATATAACTGGCATCGTCGCTGGCCAAAAAGGTATAAGCTTTGGCAATTTCTTCCGGGGTCGCAAAGCGGCGCAGCGGAATTTGGGCCACCAACTTGGCCTGAATCTCTTCAGGAATGGTGGTTACCATTTCGGTGGCGGTAAAGCCGGGAGCCACAGCGTTGACACGGATGCCAAAGCGGGCAAATTCCAGGGCCCAGGTCTTGGTTAAACCAATCAGACCGCTTTTGCTGGCGGCGTAATTGGCCTGGCCAATATTGCCCAGGGCACTCACGGAAGAGGCACTCAGAATCACACCGGATTGCTGCTCTTTCATGATCGGAAAGACGGCCTGGGTGCAGATCATCGGGCCTTTGAGATTGACAGCAATCACCTGATCCCAGGCTTCTTCTGTCATCTTGGCAGTCAGGGAGTCGCGGGTGATGCCCGCATTGTTGATCAAGACATCGACACGGCCCCAGACTTCGTGCATGGAGCGCACGGCCTGTTCAACATCTGCCCGGTTGGTGATGTCCAAAACCCGGGGAATGGCAACTTCCCCCGCTTGGTTGAGTTCGGCAGCCAGGGCTTCCAGGGCCACCTGATCGCGATCGACCAGAAAAACCTTTGCGCCTTGACTGACAAATATCCGGGCGCAGGTGGCGCCGATTCCCCGGGCAGCCCCGGTCAGAAAGATGGTCTTTTGACTGAGACGTTTTTCCATACTACTTCTTGGCTACCGCCATCATACGGTCAAACATTTCATAGCTGTTTTCGAGCATTTGCATCTGGCTGTCCCAGATTTTGTGTTCGCCGGGCAACATGGCGCTCCAGACTTTGCCAACTTCTTGTACGTATTGGCGTTGAATGCGCTCCATGTTCTGGAAATATTCCAGAGAGGCCTCTTGCATCTGTTTGCCAGATTTGAGCATCAGTTCGCTCATCTGGTTGGGGACTTCCATCATTTTCTGGAGCACTTCTTGGCTCTCTTTGACGGCGGTGTTGACGGTTTCGGTGGCGCTTGCAGTTTGTTTCTTATCCATGGTTTGGATTTTCCTTTCGTTTGGGGAACGTCTGTTCCTCTTGTTGTAATTACTTTAACAAGCCCAACTTACAGCAAACTTACACTTCAATTACAATCACAAAAATTTTTAAATTATTTTTGTGGCTGCTTAAAATGCCCAGCCAAATTGTGAACAGCGACGAATAGAGCGTGTTGCTAATCAAGCCATTAATATCTGTTCAAATAGCCGATGGCGTCGCCTGAGCGTGGATAACTGACAGATGGAGAAAAGTTATCGATCCAGATAAACCGCCTTGTCGGTTTGAGCTGGTCTGGTTGGCCAAAGATTGAAGAAATTGCTCAATGTGAGAAGGATTTGGGTTACAGCTTTTCTATTTCTTCAATCGAGAGCCCTGTTATCTCTCTGATGTCTGAAATAGGGTAGCCTTTTTGTTTCATTTGTTTAGCTACTTTTTTAATCCCTTTTAGTTCACCTCTGGCCTCACCTCTGGCCTCACCTCTGGCTTCGCCTTCTTTAATCAGCCTTTTATCTTTCTCATTCACAGCCGTTGCAAACATACGTTTCACCTCCGTTATGTCCGTATAGATTTTCTCAAATGCTTTGTATTTCGAAGGAGCAATCCGGCCATCTTTGGCCAGCATTCTGAACCAGTTGAAAAACAAGGATGCGGCTTCACGATCTTCTTTTTTAAACAACTCAATCAGTTCTTTTTCCAACTGTTCCAGTCGGTAATGATTCTCTGTCAGAAAGATGGTCGAGACAATATTTTGAATCTGAAGCAGATGCTCATGAGTATATTCGTTCTCAATGATTTTAAGGTATTTAAAACCAATCCCATAATCTCCAAGCACCTGATGATGCTCGATCAGATCGGCAATATTATCAGGTGCAGTCCATTTGGGATCGCCATTGTAAAGCAGAATTGGAAACACAGGCGGCAATTTGTCTTGAGCCTTTCCAGAACGAATGAGGGATACGTACAGACTGGTCAGGTAATTGAGGATGCGAACTGAAATGAATCGGTCTACGCTGGATTGAAATTCGAGCAAGACGTAGACATAAGCGTCTTTGCCATTTTTCAGTTTGAGCTTATAGATAATGTCGCTCTCGGTCTTTTTGTAGTCCTTTGAAATAAAGCTGTGGTTCACCGTTTCAGCTTCGCTAAAGTCCAATTCTTTGACCCAGGGCTGATCAATAAACGTTTCCAACAACTGACGGAAAATGGTGACATTGGAGAACAGGATTTTGTAGCCATAGTCATGCACATGGTGAACGGACGGCTCTTTTGTTTCCGTCCGCTTCTTTGTCCGTGTCATTGATTTGCTCTTATTGCCTGTGTTTGCCATAAATCCATTATATCACTGGGGTCAAAGGAAGGTCTGCTGCTGACGATAGCTGAGCAGCGCTTCAGAAAAGCAGCATGAGCACCAGGAAAAGCGAGAGCAGGCTTTTTAGTTTAGTCATAGTCCAACCCGACCACGCGCTGGCCGTCCCATTTGAGCATGCAGTACAGGCCCGTAAAATGGTGCTGCTTGATGCGCAAGACAAACGGCTCTGTGACATAGAGGTTTTCGGGCGCTGTGCGGTTTTTCAGAAAAAAGTGAATGCTCTCCAGCCGGGTGGCTTCGACTTCTGCATAATTGGGGTAATCGCTGCAATTGGGCAATGAAGCGGGAACAAAGTTATACCCCACCAATTGGCCTGTATCGCGGGTGTACAGGCTGGTGATTTGGTTGTGTTCTACTGAGAGCAAGTCGCGGAAGGCAGCCACAAATGGCAGATTGGCAAAATATTCCCCCTGCGTTTTAGGGCTGCCCTCACTTTGCAGATAATGACCTCGGGAAAAAGGGATATAGCTGCTGGGGGCTTGGGCCAGGTCGGGGGGCGGTTCGACAAAAGGGCCCGTGACAAAGGTATTGTAATAAATGCCTTTGGCATTGTTTTTGTAGGTGAGTGAATACAACTTCATGGGGTGGCCTCGCTGTCGTATTCAAGCCGAAAAACCATACCTTTGAGTTTGTGTTTGTCACAGATGTCTTTGAATTCTTGGGTAACAAGGGCTCCTGTAGCATAGATAGAGTCTCTGAAAAAATGAATGTCTGCAGGTAATTCTTGGACTAATAGGGACCAATTTAAACAATCAGTAAAATTAAATATTCTTGGCAAAACAACAAAAAAAAGATATTTTTCAAAATTTAACTCTATAATTTCTTCTGATTGAGGGATAAGGTAGTCTTTTAAGCACTCAAAGGCTTTTTGGCTAAATGTAGGAGTAGAGTTATACACACTTTTTCTGTTTAATTTGGAGGCACCAAGCAAATTACAATAATCTCCAATTAAAAGCGGTTTGGTACGTGTTTCAGAAATATGGACAAAATCAAGATAATATGGATATACAGTGTTTAAGATTTTAGCATAATAAAACTTATCACTATTGCCATCTAAAGAATATATTTTCAAGTTACCAACCCATTTCTAGATTGATTTCATTGCATAATCGATTTAAATCAAGTCTTTGATTAACATATTTCGGTTTAAGAGCTTGCAGATCTGGCTTCATAGATACACCAATCACGCCTTGGGTCGCTTTAGCATGTATCCCCGGAACATTAGCAGAAGGCACACCCAGAGTCCCTTTATGGTTGCTGGTATTGTAGAGTATCTTTGTCACGTTCACCCTTCCATCTGATATAAAGATAGGCAAAACGATGTCTGAAAGCATTTGTCCAACACCCGCAGGCAGGCTCAGTCCCCCATCTCTCTCGCTCGGCTCGGATGTAGGCATCGACTTCAGTAGCTGACTGACCTGCAAGATGGCCGGGCGCATGGTTGAGCACATCCAAGAGCGAAGGGCGAATTGTAAAGA
The DNA here is from genome assembly GCA_044356335.1 of Candidatus Sericytochromatia bacterium. GTDB lineage: Bacteria > Cyanobacteriota > Sericytochromatia > UBA7694 > UBA7694. The sequence goes on along the minus strand of JBIKWL010000130.1, from coordinate 7,689 downwards.
TCTGATTGTTTCATTTTAGCTTATTTGAACGGCTTGCAAGACGGTCCCATTCGACCCCAGCTTGAGCCATCGACAATTTTCCCAGCAGCTATTTTCTGTGATAGTATGCACACAATTCACCCTTCTGCCGAGGAGCGTATTCGAGTATGAGCCACCCCCAATCAGCCCACCAATCCCATGATCTCTTTGCGGGCATAGCCCGCTGGCAAGACCAGCCCCGCTTTTTATTGCCCGAAGGCGACGATTATCGCCCGATCTCTTGGAACCAGTATGGCCGCGACGTCAAAGCCCTCGGTGGCTTCTTGGCGCCCCAGCTCGAAACCCAGCAAAAGATCGCCTTACTCGGCAATACGAGTTATCCCTGGATTGTGGCGTATAGCGCGATTCAAAGCATCCGTGGGATTGTCGTGCCGATTTACCCGGCAAGCAAAGGCGACTTAATTGAGTATTTCCTGGATCACTCCGAATCGCGCCTGCTCTTTTGTGATGCGGCCTTTTTGAAGACCCTGGGTCAGATCAAATTGGGTCAGATCGAAAAAGTGATCCTGCTCGAAGGCGAAGCGGGTGACCACGGCCTGTCGGTGCCTGTGGTGCCTTTTGCCCAGGCCCTCGAACAGGGTTTGAGCGAAGCGGAGGCCTTTGAAAGCCGTTTGGCCGAAGTCCAAGGCGCAGATATGGCCACGATTATCTATACCTCTGGCACCACCGGCCTGCCCAAAGGCGTGATGCTCAGCCACAGCAATCTCGAAGCCAGTTCCCACGACTGGATCAGCCTCAATGGCCCGCATATTCCTGAAAATGCCGTGGATATTCACTGGCTGCCGCTCTCCCATGCCTTTGGCATTGGTGCGATCATGTTGGGCAATTGCCTGGGCTGGCAGAGTGTCTTTGCCAGCCCCAAAGACGTGCTAGAAAAATTTGCAAGTGTGCAACCCCACACATTTTTGTCGGTGCCCGCCTATTGGGAAAAACTCTATTTGCAGATCCAGCAAGCCGGGGGCGACAAAGCCGCTTATGAAAAGGTCACAGGGGGCCGTTTGCGCTTTGGCCTCTCTGGCGGCGCCGGGCTCAAAAAAGAGATCAAAGAGGGCTTTCACCAATTGGGCCTGCTGGTGATTGAGGGCTATGGTTTAACCGAATGTTCCCCCACCCTGACGATGAACCGCCACGACCATTTTAATTTTGACTCAGTCGGCGTGGCCTATCCCAGTGTGGAACTCAAACTGGCCGAAGACGGTGAAATTTTGGCCAAAGGCCCGAATGTCTTTAAAGGCTATTACAAAGACCCCGAGGCCACGGCAGGGGCTTTTGACGAAGAAGGTTGGTTCAAAACCGGCGATGTCGGCCAATGGCTCGAAGGTGGTTTTCTCAAAATCATCGACCGCAAAAAAGAAATTCTGGTCACCAGTGGGGGCAAAAATGTGCCGCCCCAGAATATTGAGCGCAAATTCCAGGACAATCCGTATATCCAGCATCTGATCGTCTACGGCGATGGCAAAAAATTCCTCTCGGCCCTGGTAACCTTGGAAGAGAGCGCGCTGCGCAAAGCCCTCAACGACAGCGACACCCCCTGGGAAAGCCTCTGCCAATCCGAAGCGGCGTATGCCTTGGCCATGGAACAGGTCAATGCGGTGAATCAGGAGCTGGCCTCTTTTGAAACCCTCAAAAAAATCTGGATCTGCCCCAAACCGCTGACGGTGGAAGACAATCTGCTCACGGCCTCGTTTAAAGCCCGGCGCAAAGCGATCTACGAACGCTATGGTGCCGAACTGGAAAACCTGTATCAGGCGTGAGTGAGTCCCAAGCGCCATTGACCTTTCTGGTGGCCCCAGGCGGGTACGGCAAAACGCTTTATTTGAAACAGCAGGCCGAGGCCTTTCAGGGTGCCGTGTTCTGGTTGGATGCCCTGCGCCTGCCAGCCAAAGCGGACTTTTGGCAGGTGCTCCAAGCCCAGGCCGAAGCGGCGGGCTTGCCCCAGGATGTATTGGGGGACAAAGACTCAAGCCCAGCAACAAGCTGGCCTGCGGCCTGGGCCAAGCAGCCTGTTTTGTTGCTGCTCGACGATTGGCATGTCTTGGAGCAGAATCTGCCCCTGGCGCAATTTGTGGCCCGCCTGCTTTCAGAACTGCCAACACAGATGCGCCTGAGTTTGAGCACACGCCGCAGGCCCGATGAACTGCCTTTGGCGGCGCTCTGTGCGACGGGCAAAGGAAATTATCTTGATGCCCAAGCCCTGGCTTGGACAGACCCATACTTGGCAGAACAGGCCCAGGCTTTGGGCCTGCAATGGGAAGAGCTTGATCGGCAAAATTTAAGCCTTTACATGGGCTGGCCCTTGGGCTGTGCGCTCTACCTGCGGCAGCGCCAGGGAGAACTGACAGAATCGGCGTTTGCCACTTTGCTCAGCCAAGCCATTGATCAGGTCTTTGCCGACGTGGCTGATGACTGGCAAACCCTAATCGATCCGGCCCGCGAAGCCGAATTGCGGGCCTGGCAATTGGCCCCCGACCAGTGGTTGCCCCTCTGGCGCAAACGCCTTTTTTCACACTTTTTGCTCAGCGCCCAGCACTGGCTGATGCGGGCCCTGCAACCTGAGAACAGCCCCTTGCAAAGCCAGGTGCTCTTGGAGCGCGGGCTGGCCCTGTGTAAACCGGCAGAGGCCCCGCTGCGGCTCTCGATCTTAACCCGACTGGCGCATTTTGCCTCGCTCGAAGCCAGGTGGGAGGATCTCGACAAAGCCCTGACTGAGGCCGAGCCCCTGCTCGAAGCCGGTTATGCCGTAGACCGCGCCGCCTGGTATTACCAGAAAGCGAATCGGGCCCGCCAATGTTGCAGCTATGCCGAGGCCGAGAGCTATTTGCAGGCCCTGTTTGCGCTGCGGGCCGACTCCAAAGCCGCGCTCAATCTGCAGGCCCGTGGGCATATCCTGCGCGGCTTAAGTGCTTACCAACAGGGCGATTATGCCCTGACCCGCCGCTCGTATGAACAGGCCCAGATTTTGGCCGAGGCCGACCAGAACACCCAAATGTTGCTGGAATTGGCGATTATGTTGGCCTTTCTCGACGCTCTGCAGGGCGACGAGGTCAACCTGCCCGAAGATATTCTCAGCCAAGTGGCCGCGCAATCCTTGGCCGCCCAGCCGATGATGTGGCTGAATTTGACCTTTTTGCGTATTTTGGGCGAACACCTGGACTTAAAATTGGGCAAAGACATTTTGGAACGGGTGCGCGACACCTCTCGCCAGCTCAATTGGCATTTTATGGTGCCCCTGATTGCCGACGTCGAAGCCCGGCTCTGGCGCTTCCATCAGGCTTACGACAGCGCCCGTAAATTGCACGAAGAGGCCCTGCAACAGCTGGCAGAAAATACCTTCGAACATTTACACGCCTCGCTCAATTTGGCCCTGACCTGCTCGCGCCAGGGCGATTCAGAGCAGGCCATTGCCCTGCTGCGGGAGGTCTTGGTGCGGGCCGAAAGCTCGGGTTCGTTCAGCCTGCTGCGAGAAGCCCGCGCCGCATTGCAGGCCCTGGTTCCGGCAGAGCCCTTGTCCCCCACGCCCGCATTGGAAAGACCCCGTTCCCCGGCACCTGTCTTGGGTTCTGGCAGCACAGGCAAACCCCTCAAGCTCAGTCTTTTGGGGGGCTTCCAATTGGAGGTGCAGGGTGAGACAGTCAGCCATTGGCCGCGCAAAAAAGCCCGGCATATTCTCGTACACCTGCTCTTTCATCCCCATGGTTTGCACCGTGAAAGCCTGGCCGATTGGCTCTCAGGCAGCGACGAATTGGAACAGGCCCTGCGCCAATTGGATGTACATATCCACTCGCTGCGCAAGGTGCTCGAACCCGAGCGCAAAGGCAAACAGGCCTCGGAGTATATCCATTTCCACGATGCCTGTTATAGCTTTAATTGGCATTGTGAATACGTTTGGGACGTGGAATTGTTCAATTCGGCCTACCAGCAATGGCTCAAGCTCAAAGACAATGCCGTTGAACAGGCCTATTCTGCTGCCAATGAGGCTTTGACGCTGTACAAAGGGGCCTTTTTGCCCGAATTGGATTTTGCCGACTATTGGATGGCTGAGCGCGAAGGCCTGGAGCGGCGCATGGGAGACTTGATTCAGTGGTGCATTCCCTATCTCTGCCAACAGCAACAGCCCGAGCAGGCCGAAGAACTCGCCAATCGGCTGTTGAGCCAGGACGCCTGCAGCGAAAGTGGTTTTGCTGCACTCTTGGAAATCGCGGCCATGCGCAAAAGCCTGAGCCGCCTCAAGAAAATTCAGGCCCAAATGGAAGAGACGTTTGAACGGGAATGGGGCATGTCTCCGCCCGCAGAACTCGAAATGCTGTACCAAAAACTGGAAAAAAGCCTCACTTAATCCAAACCTGATCCAAATTTGCGGTTAAAATGAAGATTGATGCGTTATTTTTTTTGGCTGGCTGGGTAAAGAGAGAATAGGGCAAGTGTCAAGGGAGCAGTGTGGGCATGGCGTTAACAGCACCAGGAAATCAGGGGCCGATTCAAGCGGGTTTTTCTTTGCCTGCGTATACAGGGCCCATTACCACGGGCAATCCAACAACCACGCCCTCCGCGACCGCCAACACCCCTCCCCCCCCTGCCGGTAATCAAGCCGCCCTTGTCGCCGACCAAACAAGCCGCTACGCCAATGCCCCGTTTAATCCCACCGGTTTTGACAGCCCCGTCGCCCTGGCCCCCGATCTCCAGGTTCAGGCCCTGCTTAGCGATCTCGAAGACGTTGCGCCACTTTTGCGCGCCATGTCCAGCGAGGACCCCAGCCTTTTGCCCGTGATTCCCCCCGAAAAAAGGGCCCGTCTCGACAGATTGGCTCAAGGCATGGGCTTTACCGGCTTTCGCATGTTGCAATACCAAATGCGTAATCTGCCAGAGGCCAAGATCCAGGCCATTTTGCAGGCAGCCAAAACCAATTTGCTGGCTTTGCCGCGCAGCAATAATGGCAACCCGCCCAACCAGACGGATCTGCAAAAAGCCCTTGCTGATGGCTTTGAAGGCACTTTGCGCAGCGAACTCAATGGTCTGTTTAGCCGCGCAGGTTTTCCCGCTCCCGAACTCAAAGAAAATGGTGGTCGCTGGGACGCCGCCTCGCTCTCGTCGGTTTACAATGCCCTGTTTGAGATCCACGAGCGCTCGCCTGAAAAACTGGCAGTGATTGGTCGATCTTCGGGAAATACCCCCGAAGGCCATCCCAAGCCCCTGAGTTTTACCCGCACCGGAGAACCCCAGGTCGGCTCTTCCAATAATTTTTTAGAGACCCTCAACCAATCGATGTTTTTGGCCCACGCCGATCAGGATACAGGTGGTATCAGCCTGAGTACTAGCGGCGTACGTGATGGTGCCCGCAGCGTGGTCTCGCAAATCGCTGGCAGTGTCAGTTTATTGACCCGCAGTGTCGAAGGCAATGTGGTGCCCACCTATACCCAGCGAGAATTGCGCGATCGCGGACTCAACAGCGAAAATTTGACTGAGTTAAAAGGCAAATTATTGGGCGATTATGTGCAAAGATTTGGGGGTGTTGAAAAGCTCCAAGAGGCCGTCAATTTTATTATTCGCTACCGCGCTCTCAACCGCCCCGAAAATGTCACGGAGGGCCGCGCTCCACTGGCAGAAGTCGCAATCAATGGCAATCCCAATTCAGCAGATTTGGTGGCCACCCTCAATCGGCTCGGGCCGACGCTCCTGCGCGAAGTGGGCGCACGCATGGAGCAAACCCATACCGTCACTCAATTGCAAACCTTTATGCGCGAACACAGTTCCTTTGGTACGCGCACCAATTTGGCCTCTGATGGCTATTATGGCAATCGCACCCAAGAGGCTGTGCGCCAATTTCAAATGACCCTGGTTTTAAATACGCTCAAAGAGCGACTCGAAGACGACAGACAAATCCCTGCAGGCAAACGGCTTCAATCGCTGCAATTTTTTGAGACCCAGTTTAAACGCCTCGAAGCCAATCCCGGGCAATTTTCCCAGATTCTGAGGGATGTGACCACCCATATGCAGACCCTGCTCACCCCCACCCGTCAGGTGTCTGCGGAGACAGCCGGTCCGCTCCAAGAAGATCTGCGTTTGATTCGCGGCATGACCAGCGGCACGACCAACGGCGTCTTTGACAGTGAAACCGCCCAGCGTCTGGTCGGCAGTTGGTTCAATGTAATGGACTCTGGTAGCAATCTGGATATGGCCGAACAATTGGTCTCTCACGAAGTCAGCCATTTGTGGGAACGCCAACTCGACAAAGAGGGCAATTTACAGGTGCTCGACAATTGGGGCCGCTTCTTTGACCAGGATCAGGCCAGCCAAGCCCAATTTGGTGTCTTTCATATGAGCAATCACGATGCCCACGACCGTTTGCACGATGATCGCACAGCCGCCAGCGACTATGGTTCGATCAGTGCCAAAGAAGACTTTGCGGAATCGAGCCGGGTCTTTACCTATGACCCCGAACGGCTTTTGCGCCGTTCAATGCTCAAATTTTTGGTTATGAACAGCTTACACGGCAATCCATATAACAGCAGCGAAATTATGCGTATGGCCGAAAATTCAGGTTATAGCAAAGAACAGGTCCAAGCGGGCCTTGATCGGGTTTTGGGTTATGGTCAAAACCCGATTCGCTTTAGTCCCGCTTTGGCCACCCGTTTGGATCAGGACTATACGTCTCTGCGCCAAGCAGCAAGCCTGTCTGAACATGCGGCCGCAACACTGACGGAGCCAGGACGAGCCTCTTCAGACGCACTCACTGAAGCAGCCGCAGCGATTGAACACACGCCCCTGCCCCCCACCGCGGCGTCTGAAAGCGGCTGGAGTTTAGACTATCTACAAGGGCGTTATAACAGTGTCTTGGCCCAACTCAATCGCAGCGACTTAAGCCAAGAGCAACGCCAAGGCCTGCGCGATGAAATGGCCAAATTTGAAGAAGACTTTGTCAGTGGCGGCCTGCAGAGCTTGGGAGACAACACCATTCCCAACCAGGCGGTGTCGGCCTTACAAGGGCACTTATCTACCTTGGGTTATAGCGGAGATCAGGCCATACAAGGCCGGGCTGTGATCCTGGCTTTGGCCAAATTGCGGGCCCAGGGACACCTCAATCCGTCTGAAGAAGCTCGCTTTAAAGACTATTTGCCCCAAGGTTTTCAAGGCATGTTAAACGATCCTGAATTTGTGCGCTCTGTGACCTATGGCAATACAGCTGGGCGCAGTGTGAGCCCCAGCAGCGTTTTGACCTATGCCCTGGTCCAATCCCAACGCTTGGAAGCGGAAATGGAAAGGGCTATGGGCCAATTGGGCAGTGCGGCCCGCCGGGTCAGCGAAGCACTGACATCCGTCTCCTCGCTGCTCAGTCCCGCAAACAGTGGTGGGGGCAGCGGAGCCAGTGGTCCGGCCAGAGACAGCTCTATCAGCGCCCAAGGCAGCCAACGCAGCGCGATGACCCGACAATTGGTCGCCAACCCCCAATTTAACCTGGCCTGGCAATTGATGAACCGTACGTTTCAGGCCTATTCTCAGGCCACAGGCGTTTCCATGCCCCTTCCCAGCCGGGAAGAGTTTGCCCGCTATGTATTGGACAATATGGGTTCGGGCCCCCCTGACGCGGCCCGTTTAAGAAGCATTTTAGAAAATATGATCAAGCGAACAGCCCCATGATGAGCCAGACGATCA
>JBIKWL010000129.1:0-14750 GCA_044356335.1 Candidatus Sericytochromatia bacterium | reverse complement strand
TAAACCTTGATAAAATTGCCTCTTGGGCTTTTGAAATTTATTTTCTGGATGACTCTAGAAACAGCGATGTCCTTACAAGAGCCAGAAGCCTATTTATACAGGGGACGGATGTTTTTGAACGCTTCTGGAGAAAAAAAAGATCCCTATCAGGCCTTCCAAAATTTTATGAAAGCCGCAGAGTTGAAAAATAATGCGGGAGTTCACTATGCCCAAGTGGCTTATGGTCAGGGAGGGGGAGTACCTACAGATTATCTCAAATTACTCGATTTACGCAAACGGCTGTTTCCGTCCCTACCAGAGGCATCACACGCGAATAGAATTTTGCCCCATGTCGTTACCAGGGGCTATACAGCAGGGGTTCAAGATCTATTAGAGAAAGGGGCCAACGATCTTTTGCCTTCGTTGAAAGCGGCTCTCTCTTTGCCGCAAAGTCAGATAGCCTTGTTGCTTTTTCCCAAGCTCTCTCCCTCACAACAAAGTCAGGGGCTCTTTGCGGCTTTGGCAAATGCCCCAGTTTCAGTCTTTTCGCAACTCTTTCAATTGAGCAAAACAGATCTGCAACTTCGGTCAGAACTGCGTTTAAGTTGTATAGAAATGGAGCGATTTGATCATTTTCAGTGGTTGGTGTCTCAAGAAACCGAAAAAAATTGGCAGCATCAAGAACGTCTGACTCTTTTAGGTCAAGCCCTTAAAACCCCAAATAAACAGTCTTTCTTAACTTTGGAATCGCTGGGGATCAAATTAGATAAAAGCGATCAGAATTTGTGGTTTGAAGTAGCTGAAAAAGGCAATCCAGAGCTATTGCTTTATTTTCAGAGCAAAGGTTTTCAAGTGAATCACACAGATTCTCTCGGCAATTCAGCCTTACACCGGGCTTTTAGTGTTGGAAAACACGACAATGTATTAGAATTACTCAAAATGGGAGCCAATCCGAAAAGTGTCAATAAACAGGGAGATCTTCCGTTTATGTTGCTCAAGGATCAAGGGCTTGAGGTTATAAAAGCCGCTTTGCTTAAGTCCCCGGTCTTGATCGACCTCAAAGCCCAAAATTCACAGGGAATGCGTTTTTTAGATCAAGTGATCCAATTGGGTAATTATGAAAGTGCTCAATTTTTGATTCAAAATGGGGCCCATCTACAACTCAAAGACAAACAGCAAAGAACCCCTTTGGCATTGATTCAATTACACCTTAAACGATTTCTGCCCCATCAGAATTTGAAACTGAATACTTCGCAAGACAGTTTAACGGCTCTCCAAGCATTGCAAGCGGCCAATGAAAAATTCGAACAGGCTGTCTATAAAAATATGACGGAATTACAGATAATGTTAGAAACGTATGCCGTCGACTTTGGAGGCAATTACCCCGCTGATTTACAGACGTTGTATCAGGCTGCAAATCATGAAAATGCAAATTATTGGAAAGCGATAAGCCATCCCCTTTCGGGCAAGAAAAACCACTTGGATCTGTTTTTATTGCAAAGCGACTTTTCAGGCCAAGAAAGCCAAGCGGGCTTTGTTCTTTACTCCCCTTTGAGCCCTTTGCAAGGAAAATTTAAGGGGTATGAAATTCGCGGGGTCAATCACTTGGGAGGGGTCTTGAAAAAATCTGGCGAAATACTGGTTTTAAGCTCTCAATAATTTTTTTATGAAAACCAGGTTGGAATATGCGTATCTCTCATATTGATTGACCAGGAGAGATACCCATGGCACGTTTAAATTACAAAACCGATTCCACTGCTGCATTTCAGCGCTATTCTCAACGCATTTTCCAAAAAATGGATCGCGAAATTTATCGTCTCAGCCGCTCTGGATTCAGTGAAAATCCCCCTGCTTTGCGGGAATTGCTACAACTCAAATTGACGATAGAATTGCTATTGCGCCTGCACAGCTGTGACAATCTCGACGCCTTAAAATGGGAATTACTTACCACGTTTCCCCGCTACCGGCGTTTTTTTTAATTGAAACTTGGTACCTAATGAGAAATGGGATAAAACCACTCTTCGGGACTTTCGGGGGGCCTAAAACTCAAGAGGGTCTCACCCTGATAAAGTTCCGACAGCGGCAAAAAGGCCGTACCCCAGAGATCTGTCTCCAGCGTTCTCAAACCGCCATCAGCATGGGTATAGCCAATCAACAGGCCGCTATATGCGGTCTGTTCGCTATTGGCACAGAAAAACTCCAGATTTTCACCCTCTTGCCAAAATTCCAAAATCAGATCTTCACCCAGTTGCAAGCGCTCTTTGCTGCTGGCCTGGGGGGCTGAGAGTTCTGCCCCAGCTGAGGCGGCAAAAACAGCACTTTGGTTTTGGGTCAATCGTGTCGGCAAAAGGGGACTTAAAATCCCCTCGGGAGGTCCATTTAAGCCTTTGGGGCTGATATGGATCAGGGCTTGGGCACAGGATGTCTTTAAGGCATTTAAAGCCTGCATGGGTGCTGCCACACAGGTCATTTGGGTTTTCTCTTGGCTTTGAAAACGATGTATAACAGATTGTGGCCCCAAGGGGGTCCCTCCCCGCAGACCTTCATGGGCTTGCCCCTGATAAGCGGCCAAGGCCTGTTGCAGGGCTTTGTCTGAGATCTCGCCCCAGCAGTGTTCGAGCACAAAGCTCAGACTCTGTGCGCTATTCCAGATTTCCAACATGATCTTTTCTGCAAAGGGATTTTCGCTTTCGGGCAAAATCAAATCCTGATCAGAAGCCATTTCGAGCAATTCACTCAGGGGGCAGAGCAAAATTTCTTGAAATCGCCCCAAATGGCGTGGGCCAATTTCGAGCAAGACAAATAGCCGCAAGTTGCCAGTCTCAATTGGGTTGGCATTTTGGCCACGCAAACCCGCAGGCAGGTTGATCTGTTCTGGCACAGACCAGATTTGCCCAGGTGCCAAGCTGGGTTGGGTGGATTGATGGACCTGTGGAGGTACATGAGCAGCCCTTTCATTTTGGGCTTCAAAACCTGATTCCAAGACAGCCAAGCTTTCCAACTGCTCGTCTGCCAACATGAGCAGATCCGGGCCCACCAAACTTTGTTGGTAGCTGTCCAGGAGAGATTCTAAAATACCTGTTTGCCAGTTCATATCTGTCTTAACAATCTTTCTTGATTAGGGCTCATACTTTGGGGCTCATACTTTGGGGCTCATACTTTGGGGCTCATGCACTCAACTTTCGGCCTATCTATAGCTTAGTTCAGATATGAACACGAATCAAATTAAGGCATGTCATATATCAGGTTAAGATTATACTATTGTTTTTTTCCTGTAAAATACAGCAGAGGAAAACCATGAGTCAAACGTTTAGTTTTAAAGAGGCCCTGCTCGCTTACCAATCAGCAGGTAAAATGTCCCGTGAGCTATTTATTCAATTGCAGCGATATGCCCAGATGGTTCTGCGCTCCAAAGGCGTGCAATCGGTGGAATTGATTGAAGATGTCTTTGCGCTTTTTCTCGAAAAACTCTTGAACTTTAAAGGCGTGGTCTACCTCAAAATGCGCCTCTACAACGAAAAGCAGGTGCGTTCATTTATTGCGCTCACGCTGCATTCGGTTCTGATTGACTATTACCGGCGAGACAAAGCAGAACGCACCTTGTCTCTGGATGAACTCGAACCTTGGCAGGCAGAATCGCTTTTGCCTGAAGAGAGTTGGCAAACGTATCGCCTCGAGGCCACCTCACTCTACAAACGGCTCTGGGGACTTTTGCCCCGGGATCTGCAAGATCTCTTTTGTCAGCTCTACGATGGTGGTTTAAACCTAGAAACTGCCGCCGAAAAAAGGCAGGTATCTTTGGGCAAAGTTCACAAAGACAAAGCCCGAATCGGAGAAATCATCGCCCAGGAATCCAGCTTGGAAGAGGTGGCGCAGATGGTTTATCGCTTGATGGCGTTGGAGTATTGCCTGCAAGGGGCCTGTCGGCTGCCTCTTTCGCCCTGAGTTCAGTCCAAGATCAGTCCAAGATCAGCGCCAAGGACGTTTCTGCCAATAAATAGCTGGAGCGGTGATAGGGGTCGATTTGAATCAGCATATCCCTGTCGCGTTTGAGTTTCAAAGCCTGATCCAATTGATCGCGTTGGAGGGCCACCCGCATGAGATTGTGGAAGACCTTGGCCAGATGCGAGAGTTCACGGGTTTTGAGCAAAATACCCTCGGCCAGCTTAAAGTAGTCGTAAGCCGCTTGTAATTCATCCCGACCGAAAGCCACAACCCCCAAGGCGTGATAGACCCTTTCAAGGCCATCGAGTTGTTTGGCGTCCAAGACTTCGCGGGAGGCTTTACAGATAGCGTAATGGGTTTCTGCTTGTTCAACCTGACCACTGAGCCAATAAAAATGTCCCAAACGCAGGGTCACCAAGTCTTGCCCCATGATATCTTGTACCTCGCTGTGGGCAACTTGGGCCGTCAATAAATGGCTGTGGGCCAGTCCCAAATCGCCACTGAGCAGCCCGTATAGACCCAGATTTAGGTCGACATAAGCCAAGCCCCTGCGATCCTCAGCTTTTTGCAGCAAATACTGGGCCTGTTGAAGATCCGCATGTGCGGCCTGGAGTTCGCCCATTTTCAGGGCCACACTGGCCCGTTGGTTTAAGGCCAGGCCCTCAATCCGGGCATCGCCCAATCGTTGGCTCAGAGCTCTATTTTGGCTGAATATGTCATGGGCCTGGGCATAGTCCCTCAGGGTTTCGGATAGAAGTCCCAAATTGTGATTGACATGGCTCAAACGCAGCAAATTACCCGTTTGCTCCAAATAGGTTTTGCTTTCACCAAAATAATAGCGGGCCCGTTTAAATTCCTGTTGGTAGAAACAGGCTGCCCCGAGCCGGTTGTATACCGAGGCCAGACCAGAAGCATGTTGGTGTTGGGCATAGATCTGTTTGCTCACCAAGAGATCATTTTCAGCCATTTGAATTTGACCCGCGCGGATGGCTGCATAACTCATGGTTTCGAGCAATTCAGCCATTTCCAAACTCTGTGGCACTGAATGCCCCAAGGCTTTGTAAAAGAGCGGCTGGGACTCGCTATAGGCGCGAATCTCTGCGGTGCGCTCGGCGAGAGCCTTGTAGACCCTGAAAAGCAAAGCTTGATGGCCCGATTGCTCTGCCAAAACCCTGGCTTGTTCGAGTATTGCCAACGCAGGGCTGGGTTCTTCCAATGTGGCTTTGTCGATCAAACATGTGGCGATCAAAAGGGGGTTTTGGCTTTCTCGCGCCAACGTTTCACTTTGCATACAATAGGCTTCGGCCTGTTCCCGATCTTGGCTCAAGAGTGCCACTTGGCTCAATTCACGGTAGAGTTCAATCCATTCAACCTGTTTCGCTGGATATTGACTCAACAAATGGTGGGTTTTTTGATACCAACCAAAAGCGCTCTCGAGCCGCCCCTGGCGCCGAGCGCTTTGTCCCGCCAAGAAACAGGCTTTGAGCGCCTGATCGACCTTGCCAGAGGCCAGAAAATGGTGGGCGCAGCGCTCTGGATCTGCACCTGTTTGTTGCTCAAAATAGGTTGCCAATAAAAGGTGAATCCGGCTGGCTTTGTCTTGGGCCAGCCGTTTGAGTTGTTCCTGGTAAAGCGGATGGGAAAATTGATACTGCTGGTAAGAACTTTCTGTCAGAATTTGTTTGCGCAAGGCATTTTCAAGGCTTGCTTGGATTTGTCCTGCTGGTTTTTGCAAGATCGCGGCCAGATCTTTGAGTTCAAAAGACGCTCCCAGATATGCTGCCAATTGTAAAATTTGGCTCAATTCGGGCAAACTCTCGAGATCGGACTGAATCATTTTTTCTAGTTTGGTGGGGATAGGCAACTCTGAATGTGTCTGGGTAAAGTTCCAGCCTGTTTCTGGGCTGAATTGAAGCCATTGCTGCTGTACCAACCAGACCAAAGTCTCTTGTAAATAAAATTGATTCCCGGCACTGACCCGTTCCAAATTTTGCGCCAAATCTGCTGGAAAATGATGATTTGGAAAGAGTTCCGCCAAAATACACTTAATCGCATCCAGTCCCAAGGGAGGCAAAGGCAATTCGATCAGGCCAAGCTTCGAGAGCGTTTCGGGCAAGTGCATGGCGCTGCCAGTCAGGCAAAAGAAAACACAGTCATCCGTTTGGCGAATCAGGGCCTTAACAAAGGTGAGATCACTGGGGCTAAGGCTCTCCAGATCGTAAATTTTGAGCAGGACGCGGGGCCAGATTTGGCCCAGGTCTTTGAGCAACCGCAAGGCAGCCTGAAAGACCTGCTCTGCATCGATATCTGTGTGCGGATCTTGCGCTAAAATAGCCCTGTGTAAAAGGGACAAATCCTGGCTTGCAAAACTGGGTTGGGCCAAAGCCAGACTTAATAGGCGTTCATAAAAGACGTTTGCAGCTGAACCCTGATTGAATTCACCACATTTTAATTCCAAGCAGAACAGCTCATGATTCCAGGATTGCAGCAATTCACGTTTGCCTTGACCTCGGGGTCCCCAGAGATAGAGACCTTTGACGGTTCCTTGGCGCAACAGACCCGCCATCTTCTCCAAGGTCTGTCCCTGAACCTCACTTGAAAAATAAGGGTGGAAGGCGATCTCTACCGACTCCGCGGGAAGATCACTTGTAAACGTCTGGCCCTGAAGATCGCTGTAGTGCAAATGCAGGGCGGGCAACACCTGGAGACCGGGCACGCGAGCGGTAAGGTCCAAATTCAACACTTTGCATTCAAATGGGGCTAATTGTCGCGGTAAGAAGGGCAAAGGGGCATTGCTCTCAAAGCCAAAGGGCAGAAGCTGATCGCGTTCCCAGTTCAAAGCTTGGGCCAGCGCACTGCTGTGATTGTTGAGGGTCAGACTGAGGGTTAACGCTGCTCCTGTTTGGGGGGGAAAGGGGGTCAATTTCCGTTGCAGGACAATCTGGGGAGGTTCAATTGAGCGGATTTCGAGGGTTTGAGCGGCCATCGGCGCGGGCGCAAAGGGCATCCCCTTTTGGTATCTGTATTGCAGTTGGGCCTCTGGATAAAGATACTCACCTGCTTGGGGAATGTCTAAAAGATAGTCGATTTCGACGCTTTCACCAGCTGCCAGCGGCCCTTTCCAGCTTACTTGAATGGGATTTGAGCTTAAACCTTGAGGCAGCAGTTCGGTCCATTGCACCTCTGCCATCGGTAGGGGACCCGGGTTGCGCAAGCGGACCCTGACTTGCAATTGCTCCGTCAATGCAAAGCTCTGTTTTGAACCCTGTGATTTTAAACTTGCGGGAAAGTGCCTGATCCATTCCAATGGAGTTTCTGACAAATTTGGGCAGGCGTTGGGGCAGGCCTGTCTCTCTTCCCGATTTAAAAACCGGTAATAAGGGGTTTGCTCAGACATGCCATCAAAGAGCAGAAATTCAAATTGTTTGTTTTGTCTGGCTTTGTTTTGTCTGGATTTGTCCTCGCTGACGTTGTCTTGTTCTGGTCGTTTGAATAAAGCCAGTGGCAATTTGCCCGTTTGCTCAGAGCTCACCCAGACAGAGCCCTGCACGTCCAAGCTAAGCGGGGCAAAGAGAATGGGCAGATTTAAACTATTGAGCATAAATCTGAATCGGGCCCAAATGGCTTCTGGCCCATTTTCAGGGTTCTCACAACTCAAAGAGGAGACAAAAGCCAATAAACGGGCCAGGGACTCTGCGATTTCCGGCTGGTTTAAACTGCGTTTAAACGGGCCCGAGCGAAGTAAGGCCAAAAGTGGCGCGACTGGGAGGGGACTCGGCAAGGCTCTCAACGCTTGAAATAAGCTTTCCTGATCCCGAGATTCGGCATTGAGCAGGGCCAAAGAGAGCAGGTACATGCCCATAAAATGCAGGCTTTGTCTGTGCCAAGCTTCGAGTTTTTGAGAACATTCTAACCAAGCAGGGCGGTGGTTTAAACCTGCCATGGTCAATTCATGGGCCTGGACAAAGGCCTGAGAGAGGGCTTTAAACTCTTCAGCCAGGGCTTCAGGCAACAGAGGCAGTAGACGACTTTCCAATCCACGCCAAGCGGGCAATCCAGGCAGGCTGAGCTGAAAATTCTGGGTGTTTGCGGGTAGATTTTGCAGTTGGCGCGACAGGTTTTTAAGTTTATCTCCCCCAAAACAAGCTGCAAAGAGTCCATCTAAATCTGAAACCAAATCAATGATTAAGGCATCTTCAGGGGCCAGATCAAAGAAATAGTGAAATTGCCGATCGTGGATCTTTTTCAGGCGAATACCCGCTTCGGGTAGGGCCTGTAAGGGGGTTCCCAAGGGCAGAAAGAGGTTTTTGACCCCTGCATCAAACGCCGCTTCGAGTTTGCCATACGGCAGATCGAAGCCCTGAACAGGTTCAATCTGGCCCGTATCCCTGCGAACAAGGCCACTAAAGGCCTGACCGGGTTCTTCGTGTTCAAACAGGCGTTGTAAAACAGCACCGACAAAAGCCAAACTCGCAGATTCATCCATCAGCCTGACATGGTCGGGAAAAGCCACCTCAGCCCAGAGTGGGAAAGCGTCTTCCAGTGCCAATTTTTTGCCCAGCCACAGGCCTGTGGCCTCCAACGCCAAATGGCCCGAAGAGAGAATGGCGGCATCTGCAAAACGGGCACTCAGATGCAAAGGCGGAAAGCGGTCGGTGTATTTGAGTTGGCGCAATTCGAGTCCACAGGTGGTGCCATATACGTCCGATTGTCCCGACCGGGTGATAAACAGGGCAGTACACGCCGTCAATCCTGCAGGAATGATGTTCGCATTTGCGGGCACGGCCAAGTTCTGCCCCAGCGCCCAAATATCCTTGGCCCTTTCGGGACTGATCTGACCCCGGCGGGAAGCTTGTTGAATCAAGGCCTCGCCATGGGTCTGCCAAAACTGCGAAAGCAATTGCCACCGCCGCCACTGCCGGGGAGTCAGTTCACTCACCGAGGTTGGGCGTAAATTTTGCCAATGGGGCAAAAGCTGATCCAATTGGCTGCGAATCCGGGGATGCTTGTGCAATTGGCTCAAACCTGAAAGGGCGCTGAGGATTTCAGCGATGGCCAATGACATCTTTAAACGTTCAAAACGGGTTTAATGATGTACAAAGACACCCACCACAAAATCGCCTTTTTCGGAATGGTGGCTGATCAATCCCAGGTGTCTTTCGGCGTAATACCAAACCGTCAAATCTTCATAGTTCGCGACTTTTGCAGGAAAGATTTGAGCAAAAGGCAGATTGCTTGGAACGTCTGGGAAAGCGGCCATCACGTCTTTTAAGGGGCTGGGTTCGGGGCCCAAAACCAGCGGTTCCTGTTCGGGGGAGGGGGCGGGCAATTGAAAAGAAGTGGGCAAAAAGACCAGCAGGGTTTGTAAATTGCCTTTTTCGGGATAGAGCAACACCCGCGAGGCGTTTTCAGGCAAAAGGCTGGTATGCAGCGCTTGGGCTTTTGCAAAGGGAATGCCTGGGCAAATCCGACTTTTTTCAATTTTGAGACACTGTCCTTTGGCGCGGCTTTTTGGAATTTCAAGCGGGGCATCGCCGCTGTTTTTGAGGCTTTGCAGTGATTCCTCACTGAGCAGAATGGGACCTGGCACCAGAGCCATGACGGGGGTCTGAAGCAATAGAAAAGCCCATAAACAAGAGACAGATAAGAAATTTTTCATGATCCTAATTTTAGGCCTAATCTCCTGGGCTTGTCCAGAGCCCTTCTGGGTGGGAGGGTGTTATAATGAGCGAACAGCAACACCGACCGCCATCTGACGGTCCTGCAGGGAGAAAAAGGAATGAAATACAAAGCCACATTGGACTTTGCTCAGACCATGGATGCCAACGACCCCCTGCGCGAATACCGCAGTCAATTTTTTCTTCCTCCCGGCAAGACCAGGTTCGAGGCGGTATATCTATGCGGCCATTCACTCGGCCTGCAGCCCCGCAGCACCCGCAGTTTAATCGAAGAAGAACTCAAAGATTGGCAAAATTTGGCCGTCAAAGCCCATTTTGAGGGCGCACACCCCTGGATGTATTACCACGAAATGGTCACCGATTCTCTGGCAGCTCTGACGGGGGCCCGCCCGATGGAAGTGGTGGCCATGAATTCACTCACCGCCAATTTACATCTGATGATGATCAGTTTTTACCGGCCCACCCTCGATCGGCCTAAAATACTGATCGAAGGCCCAGCCTTTCCCTCGGATCGTTATGCTGTGATCTCCCAAATGCACTACCACGACCTCGATCCAGATGAGTGTTTGATCGAAATCAAACCGGAACGCGACAGTGGGGGTGTCAGCACCGAACAGATTTTGGCCGCCCTCGAAGAACACGGCGAAGACGTCGCTTTGGTACTGCTTAGCCCAGTGAATTACACCAGTGGTCAATTGCTGGATATCCGCGCCATTGTGCGCGCAGCCCATGCCCGCGGCTGCAAAGTGGGACTGGATTTGGCCCACAGCATTGGCAATGTGGTACTCAAACTGCATGAATGGGATGTCGACTTTGCGGTTTGGTGCAGTTATAAATATCTCAACGCGGGACCCGGTGGAATTGGCGGATGTTTTGTTCACTCCCGCCATGCCGACGACAATTTGCCGCGATTGGCGGGTTGGTGGGGCCACAATCAACAGACCCGTTTTATGATGCCCCCAGATTTTGAACCGATTCTGGGAGCAGAAGGATGGCAATTGAGCAACCCACCCATCTTAAGTTTGGCCAGTTTAAGGGCCTCATTGGCGCTTTTTGACGAAGTTGGGATTGATCGTTTGCGTGCCAAAAGCCGTTTGCTCACCGGATATCTGGAGTTTTTACTGGCTGAAGTTCATTCAGATAAAATCCGTCAAATCACCCCCAAAGACCCGTCTCAACGCGGTTGCCAGCTTTCTCTGCAAATCAAAGGGGGGCGAATTTTACATGATCGCCTCATGGAATTAGACATCATCTGTGATTGGCGCGAACCAGATATTCTGCGACTGGCCCCTGTGCCCTTTTACAATAATTTTTCAGATATTTTCCAAACCGCAGAAGGACTCAAACAGGTTTTAAAAGTATGAATGAACTGACAGTGGTGGGTTCGGGACTGGCGGGCACCTTGCTCAGTTTGGTTCTGGCCCAAGCAGGCCATGGCGTGCGTTTGTTTGAACGCAGAGCAGATATGCGTAAAGTTCCGCAGGGAGCCGGACGCTCGATCAATTTGGCGCTTTCGGCACGCGGGCTGTTCGCCCTCGAACAAGTGGGACTCAAAGAAGCGGTCATGCAAGCAGCAATCCCAATGCACGGCCGCATGGTACACGATCTCAGTGGCACACAGATTTTTCAGCCCTATGGTCAATCTGGGGAGTTTATTAATTCAATTTCTCGGGCCGCCCTCAATCAAACCCTGATTCAGGCGGCAGAAGACACGGGCAAAATCCAAATTGTGTTTAACCAGCGCTGCACGGGGTATGACTTTGCCAAACACCAGGTCCAGTTTGTCGACGATGAAAACCAATTTAACTACGCCTTTCAAGCCAGTGGGCCGGTATTTGGGGCCGATGGCGCGGGTTCTCCGCTGCGCCGGGCATTGGTGGAACGTGTGCGTGTCAATTATGCCCAAGACTATCTCGAATACGGTTACAAAGAATTGACGATTCCCGCAGGGGCTGACGGTGGCTTTCAGATGGAGCCCAATGCCCTGCATATTTGGCCACGCAGCACCTTTATGTTGATAGCCTTGCCCAATCCCGATGGCAGCTTTACCTGTACGCTCTTTTATCCCTTTGACGGCTCTCAGGGGTTTGAGCAACTGCAAACCCCCGAAGCGGTGCAGGCCTTTTTTGAGAGCCAATTTCCGGATGCCGTGCCACTGATCTCTGACTTGCAAACTGAGTTTTTTCAAAACCCGACAGGGGCTTTGGCCACCATTCATCTCTCACCTTGGTACAGCGGCTCAGAACTACTCTTGCTGGGGGATGCCGCCCATGCGATTGTGCCCTTTTTTGGACAGGGCATGAACTGCGCCTTTGAGGACTGCACGGTGCTCAGTCAAGTCATGAATGAAATGGGTCACAGTTCCAATCATCAATGGGAACCCATCTTTCAGCGTTTTCATCAGCGCCGCAAACCCGACGCTGATGCCATCGCCGATTTGGCCTTGGAAAACTTTATCGAAATGCGTGATGCCGTTGCCGATCCCGGCTTTGTGCTGCGCAAACAAGTCAGCCTGCTGCTGGAAAAGCGCTTTGGCCGACAATTTATTCCCAAATACTCCCTGGTTAGCTTTCACCGGGTGCCTTATTCATTGGCCAAAATTCATGGGGAATTTCAGCAACAATTGCTGGGACAACTATGTGAGGGTCTAAATGCAGCCGAAAATCTGAACTGGGAATTGGCTTCGACCCTGATTGAACACTATTCTCAAACAGCTCCGAATTTGGGAACCTTTTTGGAGCAAGAAGTAAATGCGCCCTGATCAACAATTGAATCAAGCCTGGCTGAATCTCTCAGCAGGCCGGTGGCAGGATGCCGAAAAATCCCTGCTGCAAATGAGTTTAAATTCCGAAGCCCTGGCAATGTTAGGCTCTCTCTATTACCAACAGGAAGATTACGAAAAAGCGATTCCCAAACTGGAAAAAGCGCTTAAGTTGGCCTCCCAACGTCACGATCTCTATCCCTTGCTTGGAGCTGCGCTTCAGCTCTCTGGAAGGGTAGAGGAGGCCTTGCCCTGGTACCAAAAAATTCTCAAGGCCGATCCAGACAACCCTTCACATTTGTATAATTTGGCTTCGGCCCTCAAGGAATCGGCCCAATTTGCTGAAGCAGCCCAACTTTTTGAAAAGCTGATAGCCAAACACCCAGAGCATTTACGGGCCCGGAATAATTTTGGGGTCGCACTCCTGGCCCTCGGCCGCATCTCAGAGGCTTCAGAACAATTTGAATGGGCTGTTAAATTGGCTCCAGATTATGCTTTGGCTTGGATCAATTTGGGGGATGCTCAATTACAATTGGGTCAGTTGCAAAAAGCCCAAAAAACCTTTGAACGGGCCCTGCCATTGATGCCCGACGAAGCCTCACTTTTGGCGCGATTGGGGAGGGTATGTCAACTCTTGGGCCAATTGGAAAACTCTGCCAAATGGCTGAAAAAGGCCCTTAAATTCAGTCCCGACGATGCCACGCTCTGGCGCAGTCAGGGAGCCACATTGCAGGCCTTGGGACATTGGCCCGCAGCCCAGGCTGCTTTTGAAAAGGCCCTGGCAATCCGCCCGGAATTTGTCGAAGCCCGCAATAATTTGGGCAATTTACTCAAAGAGCAGGGACAAATGGCAGCAGCCCAGGCCCAGTTCGAACAGGTACTCAGCCAAGCACCCAGCGACGCTCAGCGCATTCGCTTGGCTACCTTGGCTCCCCCGGTCTATGCCAGCCTCGAAGATCTGAAACACTGGCGGCAGCGGATCGAAAAAGAGGTAGGGATCTTGGCTGAACTTCCCTTGCAGATTGTGGATCCGCTCGCTGAAATTGGCCAAGCCAATTTTTATCTGGCCTACCAGGGTTATAACGACAAAGAGTTACAGAAAGCCATTGCCGGACTCTATCGCCCGCTTCTGCCTGAGCAAATTTCAGCCAAGACACCCCGCCCCCAAAGTGAGCGCAAACGCGTCGGATTTCTCTCCGGTTTTTTTTACAATCACAGCATTTGCCATTATTATACCCAGCATATTTTGGGTCTCGACCCCGAACATTTTGAGGTTTTTCTGTTTCTGGCCCCTGGCAATCCCCAAGACAGTGCGACCGATCGCCTGAGTGCCTTTGCCTCTCAAACCCTGCGTTTGCCGCGCGATCTGGCTTTGGCCCGCCAACAGGTAGCAGATCTGCACCTCGATGCCTTGATTTATCCAGATATTGGCATGGAGCCTTTTAGCTATTTTCTGGCCATGACCCGCTTGGCTCCCATTCAGGCGGTTTTGCCGGGGCATCCTGTGACCACGGGGATATCTAGCCTGGATTATTTTATCTCCAACGCCCCAATGGAATTGCCCGAAGCGCAGGATCATTACAGCGAAACGCTGGTGACCTTGCCCGGTTTGCCCGTGTCTTACGCCAAACCCGAATTGCCCAAAACCTGGCTCAGCCGCACAGAACTGGGCTTGCCCGAAAACAAACATATCTACCTCTGTGCCATGACCCTGTTCAAAATCCATCCCAAAATGGATTTTGCCTTTCAACAGATCTTGGAGCGGGACCCCCTGGCAGAAATTTGTCTCTTTCGCTTCCAGGAAACAGGTCAGCATCTGCTTTTAAAAGAGCGGTTTGAGCGCAGTTTGGGGAAGCTGGCAGAACGGATCCGGTTTTTGCCTTGGGCCCCCAAAGCGGCCTTTTTTAGTCTTTTGGCCCAGGCCGATCTCGCGCTCGACTCTCACCCGTTTGGGGGAGGAAGCACCCATTACCTGACCTTGGCCACAGGCACCCCTGTGCTCACGTGGCCCAGTCCTTGGTTGCGGGGGCGCAGTGCGGCAGGCATGTATCAGATCTTAAAGATCCCCGAATTGGTGGCAACTTCGGCTGAAGACTTTGCCCAGAGAGCTGTGGAAATCGCCAGCTCACCAGATTTGCGTCACTCTCTTTCTGAGCGTATTTTAGCGGGACACCCCCTGCTCTTTGAGTCTATTCAGGGTCCACAATCGTTTGCTCAGTGGTTAAATCAAAAATTATTTAAGTAAATTTTGATTTTTCAACTTTATTAAACTTCTTCCCCAAAAGATCATTTACACTAGAGTCATCCAGAAAATAAATTTCAAAAGCCCAAGAGGCAATGTTATCAAGGTTTAAGGGCAGACAAAAGCCCCCAAAAAGAGATAAAGT